>JAKLFN010000099.1 GCA_022711195.1 Bacteroidota bacterium | reverse complement strand
AATAGTTTTCGAGAATTTCCTTTATCCTGCCCAGGAACCTGCCTGCCAGTGCCCCGTCGATGACCCTGTGGTCGTAACTTAGCGACAAGATCATTATATGACGGATGGCAATCATATCGCCTTCGGGAGTTTCAATAACTGCAGGCATTTTTCTCACGGCTCCTGTGCCCAGGATGGCTGCCTGGGGCTGGTTGATAATTGGCGTACCTGCGAGGTTATTATAGCTTCCGAAATTCGTTATTGTAAAAGTGCCGCCGGTAATTTCGTCAGGTTTCAGCTTGTTATTTCTTGCCCTCCCGGCAAGATCATTGACACTCCGTGCAAGCCCTGTGACATTTTTTTCATTGGCATTTTTAATAACCGGCACAATGAGGTTTCCGTCAGGAAGCGCTGTGGCCATGCCGATATTTATGTTCTTCCTCCTGATAATATTGTTACCCTCGACAGAGATATTTATCATCGGGAAATCATACAATGCTCTCGCCGCCGCATCGATGAATATAGGGGTAAGTGTAAGCTTCTGTCCTTCAGAAGCAAAGAATTTATCTTTTACTGAATTTCTCCAGTTTACGACCCTGGTAACATCTGCGTCAATGAAAGAAGTAACATGCGGTGAAGTTTTCTTTGAGAGTACCATGTGGTCGGCAATAAGCTTCCTGACCCTGTCCATCTCAATGACAACGTCGCCTGATTGCAGCTGTGTTCCTTTTACTTCATCAGGCTTGTTTTCAGTTGTTTTTTCCATGGTACCGGATCCCTGGGCTTTCTTTGCCGCCTGCATGAAAAGGAAAATATCATCTTTTGTAATCCTGCCGTCCATCCCTGAGCCAGCAATAGCATCGAGGTCGGCGTAGCTTATTTTTTCCCTTGCAGCAATGCTTCTGACGAGCGGTGAAAGGAATTTCCCTGATGGAGTGCGGCTTTTAAGGTCATGAGAGAGTACTTCAACCTCTTTTCTCTCATTTTTCATTTCGCTGATCGTTTCCCTGACTCTTTCAACTTCTTTCTTTATCAAAGCCGTATCGTCTGATGAAGTGGCTCTGTTATCCTCGAGTATGGCTATTATCTCACCAACTTTTACCACCGAACCTGCAGATACCCTTATTGAAATGATCTTTCCGGCAGCAGGTGCCGGAACCTCAGAGTCGACTTTATCGGTAGCCACTTCCACCAGAGGATCATCCTCTTTTACCATGCTGCCTTCGCTGACCAGCCACTTATTTATGGTTGCCTCTATTACTCCTTCACCCATTGCGGGAAGAATGATGTTCATCTGTGCCATTAATTCCTGTTCTGTGTTATTCATGCAGATAACACGGTAAACCGGAAAATGTTCAGCTACAGGTCTTTTTTGAATAATGAAAATAGAAGAGGCTTTGATTTGTCGCCGGGACTAATGTACCTGCTGCCGAGCAGATATTTTTCGTCGGCAGAGGCTATCCTGATAGAAATATTGTAGTCAGAAATCTGGTGCATGGAGTTGATGATCTGGGATGCGTTCAGTTTCCTCGTGGTAAAAATGACTTCCCTGATCCTGTTCACCCTGATCACCTCCTTCAGCTGTGAAAGATTACCCAGCACATTGTCGTTAAGGTCATCTTCACGGATGCTTACTCTTCCGGCGATATTATTCCGTGCTGATGTTGAAGCAAGAAGCCCTGACACCCTGTCAAATCCCTCCTGATCGCCGACAATAATAGTTTTTCGTATCCTTGAAAACGGATTCTCTGACAATTCAGGATACAGAAATGAAACAATAAGCCTGTATGCCGGCACAGCCATTCCTGCAAAGATCCCTCCAATGATTATTATTGCTCTTGAAAAGCGAAGCTGAAGAGGAAGCAGCGCATAGATAACCAGGATGAAAAGTGAGCCTGCCAGTATCCCCTTCAGAACCTTAAAAACACCCGAAGGTATCCGGTAACCTGTTGTCGATGCTATTGCGGCTGCGATAATTATAGTATATGCCGGGACAATCATGCTGGTGAAAAGATCCGGATAGGAGTAATCAACACCATACTTGTGGGCAGCCCAGAAAGCTGTTGCCAGACGGTATGACAGGAAGATCGCAAGTGTATCGAACAAAGGAAGAAGCGCCCTTTTCAGGAATTTTCTCAATAAAGAGACACCTGCACTCAACACTATTGCAGCCTGGATGAAGTGGATAAAACCTTTCATGCTGCCATTCGAAAAATGTTTTCTTACAAAGATCACCATTGCTTTGTAGAAGTTGACGACAGTGTTTACATGTTCCTTCCTGGTGCTTTCACCTTTATAATGGATGATCTGGACCCCCGCGAAATAGTAGTTCCTGTAACCTGCTTTGAGGAGGCGGTAGCTGTAATCGACATCTTCGCCATACATGAAGAATTCCTCATCAAGAGTACCGGTTTTTGACACTGCCTCACTGCGGAGGAACATAAATGCACCTGAGATAATATCTGCCTGTGTCGTTTCACGGCTGTCGAGATGTCCAAGGTAATAACTGTTAAAGAACCTCGACTTCGGGAACAGGTATGCCAGCCCCGACATTTTAAAGAAGGCTGTTCTGGGAGTAGGGAGTGCTCTTTTTGATTCAGGAAGCACTCTTCCTTTACCGTTTATCATTCTTACCCCTGCGGCTCCGGCATCAGGATGTGAGTCCATAAATTCTATACAGCGCCTGAAAGTGTCTTCTTCAACAATAGTGTCGGGATTAAGGAGAAGAATATACCTGCCTTTAACTTTCTCCAGGGCCTGGTTGTTTGCGGCTGAGAATCCCCTGTTTTCCCTGTTCATGATAAGGGTATACCCTGGAAATTCGCGCCGAACCATGGCACACGATCCGTCGGTTGAGTTATTATCGACGATAAATACCTCGCATGAAAGGCTTTCAGATGCCTTCTTTACCGACAACAGGCATTGTTCAAGGAAATATCTGACATTATAGCTGACGATAATGACAGAAAGATCGACTTGGAGATCATCAGCCTTTTGGTGATTTATCATTGCTGATACAGGTTCCTGTTATTAATGGCCCGTCCCAGGGTTATCTCGTCGGTATATTCAAGCTCATCGCCAACAGCAACGCCTCGCGCGAGAGTGGTTACGGGGATATTATATCTGCTGAACTTTTTATAAAGATAGAAATTAGTTGTATCACCTTCCATAGTCGCGCTCAGGGCAAAAATTATTTCCCTGATCCCTCCGGCAGCTATCTTTTCCTCGAGAGAGTCTATTTTCAGGTCAGAAGGCCCAATACCGTCAATGGGAGATATTATTCCTCCGAGTACATGGTACAGACCGGGATACTGATGTGTGTTTTCAATAGCCATCACATCCTGGATGTTTTCGACCACGCAGATCATCGACCTGTCGCGTTTTTCATCGCTGCAGATGCTGCATAGATCTGTATCAGATATGCTGTTACATACTTTACAATAGCAAATCTCATCGTGGAGCCTTGTGATCGTTTCGCCGAAGCGTTTCACTTCCTCAGGGTCCCTTTTTAACAGGTTCATCACCAGCCTGAAGGCGGTTTTTCTTCCTATTCCCGGCAGGGATGCAAATTCATTTACTGCATTTTCGAGCAGTCTTGAAGGGAATCCGTTGAAACTCATAAAGGATTATTTCTGCAAAATTAGCTGAAATATTGCTTTTACAAAAGAATGCATTTCACCGGTTACTTTCTTTTTATTATCCTTGTATCCTTATTTGGAGCATATGTCACCATTAATTATCCTGGGAATCTTTCTTCTCTACACAATTCTTCTTTTTGCCGTTACCTGGATAACAGCCAGGAAAGCCGACAGCCAGTCATTCTTTATTGGAAACAGAAAATCGCCCTGGTTTGTGGTTGCCTACGGAATGATAGGAGCATCTCTCTCCGGTGTGACCTTCATGTCGGTCCCGGGATGGGTCAGGGATACGCAATTCAGCTATATGGTAGTGGTACTGGGGTACCTCGTCGGTTATTTTGTCATCGCCCTCGTGTTACTCCCTTTATACTACAGACTCAAACTCACTTCTATCTATACCTACCTCGAGCAGAGATTCGGTTTCTGGTCATATAAGACAGGTGCAGGATTCTTTATTATTTCAAGAACTCTCGGAGCATCACTGAGGATGTTCCTTGTTATAAACGTATTACAGGTGTTCGTATTTGATGCCTGGAATGTTCCGTTCTGGGCAACAACACTCTCATTTATTATACTGATCATTCTTTATACCCTGAAGGGAGGGATCAGGACCATTGTCTGGACTGACACGCTTCAGACAACATTCATGCTGCTGGCAGTCATACTTTCGATAATCTATATTAGCAGGGAGATCGGAACTCCCGTGAAGGATCTTTTTGCACAGATAAACGACAGCAGGATAACGCGAATGTTTATTACCGACTGGCATCATGAGAGGCATTTCCTGAAGCAATTCTTTTCGGGTATGTTCATAACAATTACCATGACCGGACTGGACCAGGAAATGATGCAGAAAAACCTTTCATGCAGGAACCTGAAAGATGCCCAGAAGAACATGTTCACGTTCAGCGGGATACTTGTTTTTGTAAATCTTCTGTTCCTTGTGCTTGGAGCATTTCTTCTCTTCTATTCAAAGAGCCGGGGTATCGATGTTGCCATGTCGGATGAACTTTTTCCGACTATTGCGCTTAATTATTTTGGCCCGATAGCCGGCATCGTTTTCCTTATCGGACTTATTTCTGCAGCCTTCCCAAGCGCTGATGGAGCCCTGACGTCGCTGACCACAGTGGTAAGCATCGACTTCCTCGGGCTGAACAGGAGAAAAGGACTTACTGAAAGCCGCTCAACGAAGATCAGATATACGGTGCATCTTTCCATAGCCCTTCTTTTCTTTATCAGCATACTTATCTTCAGCGCCCTTAACGACGAAGCGGTGATAGATAAGTTATTCACCATTGCAGGATATACTTACGGACCACTTCTGGGACTTTATACTTTCGGGCTCTTCTCGAAAAGAACCGTTAATGATAAGCTGACCCCTGTGATCGCTGTCCTTTCGCCGGTGATCTGCTTTTTCCTCAGCAGGTACTCCGAACAACTCTTCAATGGCTATAAGTTCGGCTTTGAACTATTGCTTCTAAACGGCGCGATGACATTCCTGGGCTTGCTGGCATTCAGCAAAAAAGGCATTAAGACTCCGGTATCAGACCAGGGCCAGCAATAAATCGCTAATTATCTGCCGATTCCCTGTCTGCCGACCTGTGGTGAAGCACTCTGCTGGCCGGTATCTTCCTCGTCGGGTTCTTCGGGAGGTTCCGGATAGATCAGGACTTTGATTTTCTTGTAAGGAATGTTATACGAAATAAAGTAATTAATGCTGTACGCGAATGTACTGCCTCCATTACCATATCCGGGAAAGTAAATTGGTCTCAATTCCCTGGTACCTCCGGCATAGATCATTTTCCGGATATTGATCATCCATCCGATGCTGAAATTCCTGAAGAGCTCCGCCTTAAAACCGCCTGAAACTTCGAGATAATGACACCAGTAGTTATCCCTGGGTATTGATGACGGGACAGATCCCCAGTAATTGTCATGCTTAAGGGTTGGTGTTTCGGCAGTAAACCGGCTGACGCCGTAGCGAAGACCGGCTCCTGCCCAGTATGTTCCTTCAGCCATCTCGGGGCGGAGAAGATTACGGTCGGCACCGGCTTTAAAGAATAATCCGTCAGCCATGAAACTGTAGTTATACTGTGAATAGCTGTAATCGGAATATCCTCCACCGACGATAAGAGAATATTTTTCATTAAGATCGGCAGTGACATTTGCCTCGAGGTTCAGGATATTCTTATCGGTAAAGAAGAGAATTGGTCCGGATATCTCCAGCGCTGTCCTGATCTTGAGTGTGACATCGGCTGTATCGACAGGTAAATCGGCCTGCTGTGCTGCGGCAGGCATTAAATGCAATGCCAGGGAGAGGCTAATAATATATACGTATGTTCTCTTCACTCCGGGTAGTAATTGAGCTTTTGGTAATGGTTATTGTATCGATGATGTTAGTAGTATAAACGGGAATCTCGATCTGGTGATAATATGTATAGCCGCATTCCTTTGACAGCATGTGCAGAGAGCTGGTATAGAAGAAAGAAATTGTGTCGCTGATGCCGTTGATTCTTAAAACAAGGCTGCAGTTCTCTGCCGATGCATCGAGGGGTATAAGTGCCGTGGTGATGTTCCTGCTTTTTGAATATATCCTGGAGGTATCTCTTCCAGCTCCGAACATTGTAAGGGAGTCAGGTGCTGATAGCTTCTTTGTTGTGTCGAGGAAGAGGCCTGCCTTAACAAAGGCAGTTGTCTCCTCGAAGCATGATCCGGGAGTGCATGATTGCATTAAAAGAGCAAAGGAAACTGAAACTGTGAAAAATATGAGGCGGGTTGTTTTTTTCATCATATTAAAATTTCGGCAGGCCTTTCAGTGTTTCTGTAAGGCCGTTCCTGATCCTGGAAAACATGGTTGCCTCTTTTTCTCCTCCGAAGTAGATATCGGTGATAACGTCCTTATATCGTGTCATCAGGTAATTTCTCCGCAGCTTGAGCGTTGGGGACAGCTCTCCGCTCTGAGGGCTCCATTCTTCGGTTACAAGCCGGAACCTTTTTATCTGTTCGTGTTCGCTTAAATATTTATTAACTTCTTTCACTTCGCGTGAATACCGGTCAATAACCTCAGGTGTTTCAATAAGATCATTATTATCGCGGAACTGGATCCTGCGTTCTGAACACCAGTCGTGCAGGAAGGTGAAATTCGGCGAAATAAGGGCACTGGCGAACTTTTCATTTTCACCGATAACCATTGCCTGTTCAATAAAGATAGACTCCTTTAGTTTGTTTTCAATCACCTGGGGAGCAATATATTTGCCTGCAGACAGTTTAAACATCTCTTTCTTCCTGTCTGTTATCCTGAGCCATTTCTCTTCTTCGAAAATGCCGATATCTCCAGTATGGAACCATCCATCCTTATCGATCACTTCAGCGGTGAGTTCGGGAGCTTTGTAATAACCCATCATTATATTTATGCCTCTGCAAAGGATCTCGCCATCGTCAGCAATTTTTACCTCAACATTTTCAAGTACAGGGCCGACTGTCCCGAATCTGATCTCCGGAATCCGGAAAGGATTTACGGCAATCACCGGTGATGTTTCTGTAAGTCCGTATCCCTGGATAACCGGAACTCCGGCAGCCCAGAAGATCCTTTCGAGCCTTGACTGCAGGGCAGCTCCTCCTGAAACCACAACCTGTACTTTGCCACCGAGGGCCGCCCTCCATTTGCTGAACACAAGCTTACTGGCAATCCCAAGGCGGAACCTGTAAAAGGCGCTGTTATTATGAAGCCTGTACTTTAATCCAAGGCTT
>JAKLFN010000098.1 GCA_022711195.1 Bacteroidota bacterium | reverse complement strand
CTCCTCCGGCACACGGGCCGAGGATCACTGATATCTGTGGTATCACACCGCTGGAGATTGTGTTACGGAAGAAAATCTCACCGTAACCGGCAAGTGAGTTTACGCCCTCCTGTATCCTGGCTCCGCCGGAGTCATTGATCCCAATCAGTGGCATCCTCATTTTGAGGGCATGGTCCATGATCTTGGTTATTTTCCTCGAATGCATCAGTCCCAGCGATCCTCCTGCAACAGTAAAGTCCTGGGCAAAAATTGCAACAGGAGCTCCATAGATTGTTCCTGTGCCGATTATCACTCCATCGGAAGGAAGTGATTTTTTATCCATATCGAAGTCGCGGGCGTCATGTTCCACGAACAGGTCATATTCATTGAATGAATCTTCATCGAGGAGAGCCATTATACGTTCACGGGCAGTACGCTTGCCCAGTGCTTTCTGTTTCTCGATAGCCTGCTCACCGCCTCCGAGAAGCAGCTTCTCCCTTTTTTCCTGTAATTCTCTGATCTTGCTTTTAATAGCCATAGGATATGATATATTATAAATAATACAAACAGATATTTCCGGGGTACAATTTTAAATAATTTGATCGAGTAACAGAAACTATTTCGGAGCTAATTTATAGAGGACTCCTGCGATAATGATATACAGAAGGTTAGGTATCCACATTGCAAGCATGGGGTTCAGGTTTCCCCTTATCGAGAATTGTGAAGCAAACTGCATAAAAAGAATATATGAAAAACTCAGGGCGAGGCCGATCCCTATGTTCATCCCTATTCCTCCCCTGATCTTTCTCGAGGAGAGGCTAACCCCTATCAGTGTAAGGATAAATACAGAAAAAGGTGTCGCATACCTTTTATGATGCTCTAACTGGAAGATCTTAAGCTCGTCCGATCCCTGAAGCTTCAGCAGATCGAGATAATCCCTCAGCTCACTGAAAGTCATGGTGTTTACAAAAGAAGGGTCCCTGGCAAAATCTTCGGGGCTGATTGTGAGAGTGGTATCGATTTTTGTTCCTTTTGAGAAAATCTCCTCCTGCCCCACGATATCCCTTTGTATATAATTCAGGGCGCCCCACTTACCCGATGCAGTATCATACAGAACAGTAGGAGCTGTGAGCTTCGAAACAAGACGCCCTGTTGAATCAAATTTTTCAAGTATAAACTCATTGCCCCTGTAATAAGTGGGATTATATGAGTCGAGGTAAACATAGACGTTGGGTGCTACCTGCCTGTGAATATTTTCAACACGTATCCTCCTGCTCTGGGGCCTGTAATATTTATCTTCAAAATCCATCCTGATAAGATTCGATCCCGGTATCACGAAATTTGTAAGGTAGAAGATAAGTGCAGCTATAAACAATGAAGAAAGGAAATAGGGCCACATCATTCTCCTGAAGCTCATTCCGCTGTTCAGGATGGCAATGATCTCGGTGTTTACAGCAAGGCGGGAGGTAAAAAAGATGACAGCGATAAAAACAAAAAGCGGGGCAAAGAGAGTACCGAAGTATGGAATGAAATTGAGATAATAGTCGAAGACAACAGCACGCCACGGGGCTTCTCTTTCCATGAAATTATCGATCTTCTCTGCAAAATCGAATACCACGGCGATAACCAGGATCAGGATAAGGGCAAAAAAGAAGGTGCCCAGGAATTTCCTTATGATATACCTGTCAATAATACCCACTCTCAGGGAGCTTAAAGCCTCTCTGAGACTTTTTTTACCATTGACTCTTTCCATTTTCTGAAACTGCCATCATTAATTTTCTCCCTTGCGTCTTTCATCAGCTTAAGGTAAAACGCAAGATTATGTATACTTGATATCTGTGAGCCGAGTATTTCGCCTGATATGACCAGGTGCCTCAGGTATGCTTTGGTGTACTTCAGGCTGACAGGTGAAGGGCCTTCCGGGTCAATAGGACTGAAATCGTTCATCCATTGCCTGTTCTTGATATTTATAATTCCCTGCGAAGTAAAGAGCATCCCGTTGCGTCCGTTACGTGTAGGCATCACACAGTCGAACATATCGACCCCGCGTTCTATTGCCTCGAGCAGGTTGGCAGGAGTACCCACGCCCATGAGGTACCTGGGTTTATCTTCCGGGAGTATGTTGTTTACGATTTCAATTACACGGTACATCTCTTCGGCAGGTTCACCCACCGACAGCCCTCCTATTGCATTGCCTGCCATGCCTGCAGCTGCAATTTTCTCTGCCGATTTCTTCCGCAGATCGTCGAAGACACCTCCCTGGACAATCGGAAACAGGTATTGTTCCCTGCCCCAGAGAGGTTCTGTTGCCCGGAAATATGCAACAGCCCTGTCGAGCCAGTGATGTGTCAGGGCAACAGACTTCTCGGCATACTTATGATCACAGGGAAAAGGTGCACACTCATCGAGGACCATCATGATATCAGAGCCGAGGATACGTTGTATATCTATAGTATTTTCCGGGGTAAAGGTATGTGACGATCCATCGATATGCGACTTGAATATTGCGCCTTCGTCGGTAAGTTTCCGGTTCACGGAGAGAGAAAATACCTGGTATCCGCCGCTGTCGGTCAGAATAGGTCTTTCCCACGACATAAAGCTATGTAGCCCTCCGGCCTGCCTGATTATACCGGTGCCGGGTCTTAAATAGAGATGATACGTGTTGCCCAGGATTATCTTCGCATCAATATCCTCCTTCAGATCGCGCTGAAGAATTCCCTTGACCGTCCCACCCGTTCCTACTGGCATGAAGATAGGTGTCGGAATATCACCGTGAGGCGTCGTCAGCAAACCTGTCCTGGCTTTTGTCTCCTTATCCCTTGTATATACAGTGAACATAATTGCTTTTGCTAGCGGCAGTGCAAATGTAAAGCATCTGCCTGAGAAAATGATAACTATTTTTCTCAGGTAAAGATTATCTTATTAATATTGTCCCTTCATTTTACCCAGTATATGTTTCAGGATAACCCGATTTTCTTTGTGCTCTTCATCGCTTTTGCATTGAGTGCGGCAGTTCAGTTGTTCTATTATCTTTATTTCTATCTGGCAGTTACCTTATACAAACACCCCGAAACAGGAAAATGTGAAGAGCCGGTTTCGGTCATTATTTGTGCCCGTAATGAATCTGAAAACCTGCGTGAGAATCTTCCCTCCATACTCAGCCAGGATTACCACGATTATGAAGTGATAGTCGTGAATGACTGCTCGGAGGATAATTCATATGAAGTTCTTGGAGAATATCTCGGCAGGTATCCCCGCCTGAGAGTATCAAATGTCAACAAGGACCCAAAATTCACTCATAACAAGAAATTTGCACAGTTCATCGGCATCAAGGCTGCAAAAAATGATATACTTGTTTTCACCGATGCCGATTGCCGGCCCGAATCAGACAAATGGCTGTCGTACATGGTTTCAAATTTTACAGGAACTACTGATTTCGTGCTGGGTTACGGAGGATACAGGAAGAACAGGGGTCTGCTGAACCATTATATAAGGTACGATACCCTGATGATAGCTGTCCAGTACCTCGGGATGGCTGTCAGGGGAATACCATATATGGGTGTCGGACGTAACCTGGCATACCGGAAAAGTGTATTCTTTGAGAATGGCGGTTTCGGTGCACATTCACATATCATCTCCGGCGACGATGATCTTTTTGTAAATGCCAATGCGGGCAGGCAGAATACGAGTGTTGAGTTCAGAAGGGAGTCACACACCCGTTCTGTGCCCTGCACTACTCTAAGGAACTGGTTTCTCCAGAAAAAACGACACTTCACCACAGCTCCTTTATACAAGGCAAAACATAAGCTTCTTCTGGCAACAGAGCCGGCATCGAGGCTGTTATTTTACATTTCCTTCATTGTTCTCCTGTCATTTCTTTATCTATGGATATGGCTGCTGGTGATATTCGGTATAAGGCTGGTAATTCAGCTTACTGTGATGTTAACATGCCAGAGGAAGCTAAATGAACCGGGGATAGCAGTTTTTTCACTATTTTTTGATATCTTTTCACCGATAATAAACAGTGCTGTCCTAATAAGCAATTTCATCAGCAGACCCGGGAAGAACCAATGGAAATAAGTCAGGAACTCTCCGAAAATGCAAAGAATGATCTGGTGCTGGTCGAGGAGGCAAAAAGAGGCAATGAAAAAGCCTTTGCCACACTGATGAACCGCTACAGGGATTCCATCTATTATATGCTTCTTAAAATGGTTAATAATCCTTCCGATGCGGAGGACCTGACTATTGAAGCCTTCGGGAAGGCTTTCAGGAGCATCGACACCTATGTTCCACGCTTTGCATTCAGCACCTGGCTTTTTATGATAGCGTCGAATAACTGTATCGACTTTATAAGGAAGAAGCACTCCTCGCCTGTTCCTATTGACCAGTGGCAGGAAGGTGCCGAAAATCCTGCCGTAAATCTGCAATCCGATCTGCCCGATCCTGAAGAAGCTCTGATTAACGACCAGAAGATCGCAGCCCTCAGGAAGATAGTCAACCAGCTCAAATCGCCATACCGTGAGATAATCGAGCTGCGATATTATAAGGAATACTCTTATGATGAGATTTCCGACGAGCTCGGTATCCCTATAGGAACTGTCAAGGCACAACTTTACCGTGCAAAAACACTTCTGTATAACATCTTCATCAAATCGGGTAACAGGTGATGCCGGAAGCAGTTTTCAGATATTTTCCCGGCCTCAGCGACACCCAGAAAGAATCTTTTACCAGGCTGAAGTCCCATTACGACGAGTGGAACAGCAGGATAAACGTTATCTCGAGGAAGGATATGGATGAGTTTTACATCCATCATGTACTTCATTCTCTGTCCATTGCAAAGGTAATCTCTTTCGCCCCCGGCACCCGTATACTTGATGTAGGCACTGGCGGTGGTTTCCCCGGGATACCCCTGGCTATACTCTTTCCCCTGTGTGAATTTACCCTGCTCGATTCAATTGGAAAGAAGATCAATGTTGTCACAGCAGTCATTGAAGCTGCAGGCCTCGGAAATGCTTTCCCCTTAAGGAAAAGGGCTGAAGAGGAAAACGGAAGGTTTGATTTCATTTTGAGCCGTGCAGTGACACAATTCGGTAGTTTCGTCGGTTTAACCTCCCGGAATATATCGCCTGTAAACAGGAATACCCTTCGAAACGGGATTTTCTACCTTAAGGGAGGCGACCTCAGCCTGGAATTGGAATCGTTCCGGGAAAGGGTTAAAGTATGGAATATCAGTGAGTTTTTCGGAGAATCTTACTTTGAGACAAAGAAAATTGTCTATCTGCCTTTTTGAAAATAAAAAAATAACTATCTTTGCGATCTCAAAATAGGAAGGAAACAATAAAATCAGCATAAGATGAAAAGGACATTTCAGCCATCAAGAAGAAAAAGGGCCAACAAACACGGATTCAGGGAAAGGATGTCCACTGCCAACGGAAGAAGAGTTCTTTCTGCACGCAGAGCAAAAGGAAGGAAAAAACTTACTGTAACGCCGGAGCTTAAACTGAAATAAGCTTCAGAGTAACTATAAGCATTATAAGAGGTGCCTTTATGAGGCGCCTTTTTTATTAATTTTACGTTTAATGACAACTCTTCTTTCAAATATCAGCAACGACAGGCTCCGTACTGTTGCAGAGAAGATAATCTCAGGAATACGACTGGATGATGATGAAGGCCTGCTCCTCTTCCGGGAAGCTGATCTTCCGCTGCTGGGAATACTCTCGGGGATAGTCAGGCAGAGAAAGAATGGCAACCGCGCCTTTTTCAACAGGAACTTTCATATAGAACCGACCAATAAGTGCATCTATAACTGCAGGTTCTGTTCATATCATAAGACAGAGGGAGATCCCGAAAGCTGGGAATTCAGCCACGAGCAGATGCTTGAGATTGTCAGGAGCTTCGATGACAAACCGATCACGGAAGTACATATTGTAGGCGGCGTACATCCATCGTACGACATATATTATTATGGCGGTCTGGTAAGGAAGATCAGGGAGCACAGGCCTTCACTGCACATAAAAGCTTTTTCGGCAATTGAACTGGCTTATATGATTGAAAAAGCCGGAATGACGGTTAGAGAGGGCCTTGAATACCTGAAAGGATGCGGTCTTGATTCTATACCAGGCGGTGGAGCAGAGATATTCGACGAAGAGCTGAGGAAGAATATCTGTGATGAGAAGGCAACATCGGAGCAATGGCTGATGATCCACGAAACAGCCCACAGACTAGACATACCATCAAATGCCACAATGCTTTACGGGCATATAGAAACCTATTCGCACAGGATCGATCACATGAGGAGGCTCCGGGACCTTCAGGATAAGACTAACGGATTTAATGCCTTTATCCCTTTAAAATATAAAAGTTCCAACAACAGCATGGGCTATCTCGGTGAAGTAAGTGTTGCCGAGGATCTCAGGAATTATGCCGTATCAAGGATATACCTCGATAATATACCGCATATAAAGGCATATTGGCCCATGACAGGAAAAGAAACTGCCGTTATCAGCCTTTCGTTCGGGGCTGACGATCTTGACGGGACCATTGATGATACCACGAGGATCTATTCTATGGCCGGTTCCGAAGAAAAAAATCCCTCATTATCTGCTGAGGAGATTTCGGAACTGATCGTTTCTGCGGGTTTCGAACCTGTGGAGAGGGACTCTCATTATAATATAAAATGATACATTTGCGTTATCATTCAAGAACACACTTCCGGCATGAGCTTAAAAAAATTTCTTCTCAGCAAGGTCTTTTTTAAAAATTTCGGCCTGGCGATCCTGATAGCGGTCGGGGTCATTACCATACTCATGTTATGGCTGAATATTTACACGCGACACGGACAGTCGCGTCAGGTACCCGATTTTTTTGGCTTAACAATGAAGGAGGCCGACCTGCTTGCTAAGAAAAGCCGGATGAAATACGTGGTGGTTGATTCCGTTTACACTGCCCTGGTACCCAGAGGTTGTGTTGCAGAACAGACACCTAAGGCCGGATTCAGGGTGAAGAAATGGCGTAACATTTCACTCACCGTAAATGCTTCAAAACCTGAAATGGTGGCTGTACCCAACCTTATTGACCTTCCACTGCGCCAGGCTAATGCCCTTATTGAAAGCTCAGGGCTGGTTATCGGGAAAAAATCATATAAACCCGACCTTTCCGTGGATATGGTCCTCAGCCAGCTGCACGACGGGAAAATTATTGAACCCGGCGACTCACTCCAGAAAGGCTCTGTAATAGACCTTGAGCTGGGAAAAGGATATAGCAGCCGGACGACAGCGGTTCCCAATCTTATAGGATTGACATACGACCCGGCAATCGACAGGATCAACAGCACTTCACTCAACCTGGGAGCCTTCAACTTCGACAACAGCGTTACCAGCGGGCTGGACAGCCTCAGTGCCTTCGTGTATATGCAGAAACCTGAATACAAAGAAGATGCTACTATCCAGTATGGAGGATTTATGTACCTGTGGTTTACACTCGACTCGGCAAAGCTGCCTGTTGATTCAACATTGATTTTTCTCCCCGACACCTCTGTGGCAGTTACTGT
>JAKLFN010000097.1 GCA_022711195.1 Bacteroidota bacterium | reverse complement strand
AAGAATCTATATTAATGAGGATGCCACAAAAGGTATTAAGGGTGGATTTGCAGTCGGTGGTTTTGATGGTAATAAAGGTGCGGTCACACCCTTCACCTCACTCACTCCAAAGAACTACCTTATTGGTCATAACAGCGGGGTGAAAACCACAGGGACCTACAATTCCTTTATGGGTTTTGAATCAGGTGCAGCAAATACAACAGGGTCAAGAAATACTTTCCTGGGATACAGGTCGGGCTATGCAAATGAATCAGGAATAAACAATGTTTTTCTGGGTTATGAAACAGGTATTGCAAACACTACAGGAGAGAATAACGTGTTCCTGGGCACCGATGCCGGTTTCTCGAATACATTGGGATCGTACAATGTTTTTATCGGAACATATTCAGGTTACAGCAACTTAGGATCAGGTCCTATGGGTTATCCGGGGAACTATAATGTCTTTCTGGGATACAGTTCCGGGAAACAGAACGAGACGGGCCAGGATAATGTTTTCCTGGGTAAGATGGCCGGCTTTAATAATATCTCAGGTTCCCAGAATACATTTATCGGAAGGAATACCGGAGCAAATATTACATATGGCCAGGATAATGTATTTATCGGCAGCGAAGCAGGTGCATTTAAAACATCGGGATATGGCAACACACTGATAGGTGCCCATACTGGTGAATCCAACGGAACAGGTGAGTTGAATGTCCTTATCGGGCATTCTGCCGGAAAAAACTCATCAGGCTCTAATCTTCTCTATATTGAGAATACAGATTCTGATACTCCGCTTATAGGAGGCAACTTTCAAACCGATAAGGTGGCAATTAACGGGCTTCCCGAAGCTTCCGGAGCCACACTTCAGGTGAACGGAAACACCAGGATAGGTATAAACGGGACAAATATCGAAAGCATTATAAGAGTTACTGTATCCAAGGATCTGCCCGTAATACAGGCCAACGAGACTTACATCGAAACCTTCAGTGTACCGAATGCTAATATCACAGGTGCCGTCAGTATCTCACCATGGATGGAGTTACCTAATCACCTGGTGATCTGTTACGCAAGGGTAGTATCTTCAGGAGTTGTTGAAGTGAAATTCAAAAATACGGCCCCTATACCAATTGATACACCCGGGATGAGCTGGTTCATCGGGATAATTCAGTAGGATATTTCGTGGAACATCAGCATCTGCAGTTATGTAAACAGAACCAAAAAAAACGGATCATGAAAACAAAACTCTCCCTCTTTTATCTTTGGTCTTTTATCTTTGGTCTTACCCTTAGCTCTTCGCCCTGCGCCCTGGGCCAAATCCCGCAGGGATTTAACTACCAGGCTGTGGCAATGACCGGAGCAGGAGCGCCGATCGCCAATTCCACGATCCAGGTGAAGATGGGAATCCTTTCGGATACTCTCACACCGGTAGTGGTATGGGAAGAGCTTCACAATCCGGTAAAGACCAATCTGAACGGGATCTTCAGCCTTGTGATTGGTACCGGAACAAAACAGGACGGGAGCGTATCTTCATTTGAGGATATAGACTGGAGTGCAGGTCCGTTATATCTGAGGACTAAGATCTATTATCAGAATGCGTGGAAGGAGATGGGCTCGGCACGGCTCTGGTCTGTTCCTTATGCGATGGTCTCAGGAGATATGGGAGGACCGGTGAAGAAGCTTTCTGTGGAAGGAGAGACATCTTCTGCTGAAGAGCCTCTTTTTGAAGTTAAGAACAAGGATGGTCAGACAGTTTTTGCTGTCTATAATGAAGGAGTGAGGATATATGTCAGCGATGGCGCCAAGGCAGTGAAGGGAGGATTTGCTGTTGGAGGCTTCGGGACCGATAAGGCAGAATCGGCAAAATACCTGTTCGTAGGAAAGGACAGTGTTCGTATATATTTGGATACTAATCCATTGACGAAAGGAAAGAAATCGGGCTTTGCCGTTGGAGGATATGATATCACCAAGGGCGTGGTTCAGAACTATCTTGACGTTAGTGCCGACAGCGTAAGGATCTATATCGACAGTGATCCTGCTTCCAAAAAGGTAAAAGGCGGATTTGCAGTCGGAGGTTATGATATGACGAAAGGGAATGTCCAGGATTATCTTGATGTTTCAGGCGACAGTGTCAGGATTTATATCGACGACAAAGGGACCGGAGGGAAAGGTAAGAAAGGAGGTTTTGCGGTTGGTGGATTCGATATGTCGAAAGGAGGGAATGCACATTTTTTCAATGTGGAAGTCGATACTACCGGCAGGGTTGTGCCGGCTCAAAACAGGATACTCTGGTACCCGATGAAAAATGCTTTTCTGACTGGAAAAATCCTTGTGGAAGATAAGGACAGCGTAGGTATCAACTCATTTGCCAGCGGGTATGAATCGAAGGCTAAAGGAATGTATTCACAGGCAATGGGTTATATGCCTGTTGCCAGGGGAGATTATTCAACAGCAATAGGAAAGAATGCCGCAGCAACCGAAGACAATAGCTTTGCATTTGGAAGCCACGCTATTGCCTCCGCAACAGGTTCTTTTGCATTTGGTGATGGTGTAGTTGCCAGAGGCAGGAACAGCTTTGCCTTCGGTGCGATAGGAAGAGATGAGTCGGGATTACCAACGGGTGTTATGACCGAAGCAAATGGTCCCAATTCAGTAGCTTTCGGACTAGGTGCCCTGGCTACAAACCTTGGCTCTTATGCCTTCGGCTCAAGCGATACAGCCAGTGGAAAATGGGCCGTAGTGATGGGAGGAAAATCACATGCCTCCGGAGATTATTCTATGGCCATGGGATATGGTACAAGGTCTTCGGGAAGGGTTTCCCTGGCCATAGGAAATGGGGCAAAAGCTTCCGGAGAGTTTTCGGCAGCAATAGGTGGCTGGGCAGTTGCCAAAGGTGTCTATTCGATTGCTATGGGTAATTCTGTCGCCGGTGATTATTATTCAGTCGCTATAGGTTACCTGGCAAATGCACAAAAACTTAATTCACTTGCTTTTGGAAATAATACCACTGCAGCAGGCCTTTATTCCATGGCCCTTGGCAACAATTCTGTTGCATATGGAAATTATTCCACTGCACTAACAACTAACTCAGTAGCACGAGGGCTTGCGTCTGTGGCAATCGGACATCTCTCGAAGGCAAGAGGAAATTATTCATTGTCGGTAGGATATTTTACTGATGCCAAAGGCTATTACTCAAGCGCAACCGGGATGGGTACAATTTCACAGCAGTTGGGATCTTTTGTTACGGGCAGGTATAATTCCCCTAAAGGCGATTCATTAAATTATAATACCTCTTATCCTCTCTTTATTATTGGAAATGGAACCGAAGAATCATCCAGAAGTAATGCCATGGAAGTATATCCTGACGGCCATTCTGTATTTTATGGAAATATGATCGTCAGAGGTACTGGAAGCCTGGTAAGCCATTCCCCTGAATTGATTCTTAGCGAAGCAGGTGTGGGGATTCCTTCTTCGTACTGGAAGGAATGGACATTTAAAGGGACGGGAAAGAAACTGAATCTGGTTGAGACAACTTCTTCATCATCAAATGTAAGAATTTCTATTGCCGACGGAGGCAATATTGGAATAGGTACTGAATCTCCAGGATACAAGCTGGATGTTGTTGGACGCTCACGTTTTCAATCAGGCGGTGGAAGTGCAGGTTTATGGTTTATGAATGCTGCCAATTCAGCAGAACGCGCATTCTTCGGCATGTATGATGATAATTATGCCGGTATATACGGAGTCAGCTCCACATGGGGATTCGTAATGAATACAAATAACGGGAATGTCGGTATCGGAACCGTGAATCCTGCATATAACCTGCAGGTTGCAGGAACATGCCGGGTAGGATCAACTTTTCTGGTCGATGGGAGTGTTGGTATTGGTGTTACCTCTTCTCCGACTTATGCTTTCCATGTTGTAAGATCGACGGGTAATTATGTGGGAGGTTTTGTAAATACGGGGGGAGCCTCAAATGCAAACGGGATAACTATTTACGCCGGAACTGAAACAACTGGAGGAGCTTATTTCCTCCGGTTCCAGCGTCCCGGGACCCTCGGGACTGTTAACCCTGCGACTATCGGAAGCATTCGTCAGAATGATGGAAGCTCAGTCGTTTATAATACCACCTCCGATCAAAGGGTAAAGGAGAATATCGCTGACACTCATTTTGCACTGGCCGACCTTCTGAACGTGAAGGTGCGTGACTTTGAATTCAGGGATGATCCGGAGAATAAAGTAAAAACCGGTTTTATTGCACAGGAACTGTTTGCTGTTTATCCTGAAGCAGTGACAAAGCCGGTAGATGACTACGACCTTTGGCAGGTCGATTATGGAAGGATAACCCCGTTGCTGGTTAAAGCTATACAGGATCAGCAGCAGCAAATCAAATCTGCCAGGGAGGAAAACCAGCTTCTCAGATCCGAGTTGCAGTCCCTGAAAGATAAGATGAACAGAATTGAGGAGATGCTGGTGAAATAGGTCCTGCTGGTCTGCTTCTATTTATATGACCTGCACGACTGCAAGACTTATTTAGAAATCACCCCCGATCCGATAACTTCATCACCCTGGTACCACGCTGCAAACTGCCCGGGAGCAATGCCTCGTTGTAACTTATTAAAAATGATGAATATCCCAGCTTTGCGCCGGTAAAGGGTTGCTTTCTGCAAAGGCTGCCGGTACCTGATCCTTACCATAAATTCACGACTCTCACCTTCTGCCATTTCAAGATCGGTCCGTATCCAGTGAATATCATCTTTTCCTATGAAAAGCCCTCTGCGGTACAGGCCGTGATGTGATTCTCCTTCACCTACATAAAGTATGTTGTCTTTAACATCAATACCGATCACAAACAGAGGCTTCTCATGCCCCCCGATATTGATACCTTTCCGCTGACCTATTGTAAAAAAATGAGCTCCGTTATGCTTTCCTATAATGACTCCATCCGAGTGTTTATATATGACCGGTTCCGCAAGCTCTGAAAGCTGCTTGTCTGATAGCTTTATTCCTTTTGAATCCACGTCAGCCTCTTCAATCGCATTGACCTCCACGGATTCCTTGAAGATCTCAACAATATCTCCCTCTTTCGATTCAAGCTTCTGCTGCAGAAAAGTCGGAAGGTGAACCTTTCCTACGAAGCAGATTCCCTGTGAATCTTTCCGGTGGGCCGTGGCAAGGCCCAGATTATCAGCAATCTTGCGAACTTCTGGTTTCGTCAGTTCACCAATGGGGAACAAGGCATACGAAAGCTGCTTCTGGCTCACCTGGCAGAGAAAATAGCTTTGATCCTTATTGTCATCTTTTCCGGCAAGAAGCCTGTAGACAGGTGTATTATCTACACTTATTTCCTCTTTCCGGCAGTAATGGCCTGTTGCAACGTAATCACCGCCAAGCCGTCTCGCTTCTTCTGCAAATGAGTCGAATTTTATTTCCCTGTTGCAGAGAACATCGGGATTAGGTGTACGGCCTTTCTCATACTCGGCAAACATGTAGTCGATGACTCTTTTCCTGTAGGATTCGCTGAGATCAACGAAATGAAAAGGTATTGCAAGCTTTTTTGCCACCATTTCAGCGAACATAAGATCGTCTTCCCAGTGACAGTCGCTCTGAAGGAGTCCTGTTGTATCGTGCCAGTTCCTCATAAAGAGCCCCTCAACATGGTATCCCTGCTTTTTCAGAAGCCATGCAGCTACACTCGAATCAACACCACCCGAGAGACCGACTATTACTTTCTTTTTCACGGAGCAAAGATAAGAAAAAGTGAACGGGCCCCCCAATCCCCCTAAAGGAGGGCTAAATTCAGATACTTAGAATATTTAATATTAGGATTTCAGACCCCCTTTCAGGGGGTGCCACGCAGCGGCGGGGGTTATTAAAAAGCAAGGCAAAACCGCAATATTATAAATCAGTGGAGATAATCCAAAATAGGTTAACTTTATCGATTATGTCTACAGGTATCCTCACCAAGTACTCCGCCTCGGCAGGCTCAGGTAAGACCTTCAGCCTTACTTCGATATACCTTTCTCACCTGTTCAGGGATAAGTACAGCTACAGGAGGATCCTTGCCGTTACCTTCACAAATAAGGCAACTGCCGAAATGAAAAGCCGTATTCTTGAACAGCTTAATATACTTGCCACCGGCAGAGGATCCGATTATCTCGAAGGGCTGATAAAAAGTACAGGCATGGAAGAGCAGGAACTCAGAAAGAAAGCCGGAGAACTTCTCTTTGCTATTCTTCACGATTTCTCGAGTTTCTCGGTTTGCACTATTGACACCTTCTTCCAGAGAATAATCAGAGCCTTTGCCAGGGAGTCGGGGCTCCATTCGGGATATAATATCGAAATGGACTACGATCAGATACTCTCAGAGGCAGTTGACAGAATGAGTGCCTCTGCAGAGAATGATAATGATCTTAAAGAATGGCTGACAGAATTTGTAAAGTCGCGGCTGAATGATGATAAGAGCTGGAATCCTCGAGAAGTTATCTTGAAGCTTTCGCATGAATTATTCAGGGAAAGGTACAAGATCCTTTCGGAGCAGGATAAGACAAAATTCGAGGATAAGAAATTTCTCCTGAACTATATAGAAAAGCTTAAAGCGATCAGGAGCCGGTTTGAAGAGAAACTCCGTTCGGCAGGCGCTGAATGTGAGAGGATCTTCGCCTTATACGGTCTTACCGATGATATGTTCTTCCATAAAGGACAAGGTGTACCAGGTTTCGTCCATGCACTTTCGGCAGGCGGCACCAAAGGACCTAATTCATATGTAAGAGCTATTCTGACCAATCCTCCGCGATGGTCTTCAAAAGAGCCTGTGCCGAACCTCCTGGAGGCAATTGCCGGCGGCCTTGACAAAACGATCAGGGAGGCAATAGAGTATTACGATAGTAACATTGTGTTCTATAACAGCGCCTCTGAAATAATGTCGAACATCTACTCACTGGGAATATTATCTGATATTGCATCTAATGTCAGGGAGCTGGTTTCTGAAGCAAACAGTTTCCTGATCGGCGATGCTGGTGATCTTCTGAGATCTATAACTGCAGGAGACCAGGCGCCTTTTATATATGAAAAGATCGGCAACAGGTTTGAACATTATATGATAGATGAATTCCAGGATACTTCAAGAATACAATGGGATAATTTTCTGCCTTTGCTCCAGGAGAGTCTTGCAAGGGGCAAAGAGAGCCTTGTTGTGGGTGATATAAAGCAATCGATATACCGTTTCAGGAACAGTGACTGGAGAATCCTGGGACACCTTGTCGGTAAGCAGTTCCCCGGAGAGAGCCTTCGGAATGTTTCGCTCGATACAAACTACCGCAGCCGTCCGGTAATTATCAGGTTTAATAACACACTTTTCAGTCTTTTACCCGCAATTATTGACAGGCTGTTTGAGGGAAACAGCAATCCGTTGAGCTTCGGGGATATTTATGCCGAAGCGGTACAGAAAGATCCGGGAAAGGAATCCGGCGGATATGTGAGGATTGAATTCGTTGAGAGTGATAATGATATCGACAGCAATGGAGGAGGGGAGAAGGGCAGGAGCTGGAAGGAAAAAGTGCTGGAAAGGATACCGGGTGTGGTAGAATTCTTCCAGGACAATGGT
>JAKLFN010000096.1 GCA_022711195.1 Bacteroidota bacterium | reverse complement strand
GGATGCCGAAAGTTGTGGGTTTCCCGGGTTGTACGGCAACACGCGAGAACAGGATCCTGACACCTGCTTTTTCGAGGACTGCCGGAACAAAATCAAAGTCACCCATTGAAACGCCACCTGTGAGAATGACCAGGTCGTTCACTGATAGAGCTTTCTTCACCATTGAATAAGTGATCGCCTCATCATCCCTTGCAATGCCGTAATAATTCCCGGCACCACCGGCCCTGGCAACCTGGGCCATGAGCTGGTATGAATTTGTATTTCTGATCTGCGATTTTCCAGGTTTCTGGCCAGGTTCGACGAGTTCGCTGCCTGAACTTATTACGCCGATCCTCGGCCTGCGTCCTGTCGTAACAGTAGTATGGCCGACGGATGCCATTACAGCTATATCCTGTGGCCGTATCACCCTGCCGGCTTCAATGACTATATCACCTTTTTTTACATCTTCGGCCTTAACGGCAATATTTTCCTTTTTAAAAATACCGGTAAATTTTATCTTTTCAGGGTCGATCAGCCGGGTATCCTCAACCATAATTACACAATCGGCTCCACGGGGTACCGGTGCTCCTGTCATTATCCGTGAGCACTGGTTCCTGCCGACACTTTTCTTAGGATACTTTCCGGCGGGAATGGTCTCTATTATTAAGAGCTCATTCCCCAGATCGGCTCTGCGGGCTGCAAAACCGTCAACAGACGACTTGTTGAACGGGGGAAGGTCCATATCGCTTATCACGGGTGAGGCCAGTACTCTTCCAAGAGATTCTTCGAAAGGGATCGATTCAGTCCCGGTGCTGAATGAAGAATCCATCACTATCTCAAAAGCTTTTTCAAAAGGTATCATTTCCATCACAACTTTTTCTTTAATCTTTTCTTCCGTTGAAGGACCTAACCCGTTTCGGCGTGAGGCTCAGAGGGATCTTTTTTCTTAATTCAGAACACCCCCTGGCCCCTCTGAAGGGGCGATGCATTCAACCTGTGCCTTCCAATACAATTCCTGCATCGGCGGGAAAGGTTATCCAGACCTCTGATAATTCTTTTATCTGCAGAAGTTTATAATCATCTGAAGGGACGTCGACATAGAATATCTCTCCGGCATCGACCATAACTTCCATACCATATTCCGATGGGTAGATTTCTTTTACAATACCTTTAAAACAATTGGCAAAGCTTCCTGTTGGTTCGGAGGTATGGATTTTTATGTCGCTGCTTTTTATTATCATGATTCCTTCAGCGGGATAACTACTCTCTTTAATAACGAATGAGCCTGTTCCATCGCATCTGGCTTTAAGAATGCCGTTTTCACGAACCAGCTTCACCCTATAAAAATTTCTTATGCCGGAGTACCTGGCAACGAACTTATTTACCGGCCTGCTGAAAACCTCATCGGGTGTTCCTGTCTGGATGATTCGACCATTATGGATAACACCAACCCGTGTTGCCAGGCTTACTGCCTCGCGGTAGTCGTGGGTAACATGGACAATTGTAAGCCCCTTTTTATGGAGTTTCCTCAGCAATCTTCTGATATCATCTTTCAGACTGGCATCGATGGAGGCGAGAGGTTCATCGAGAAGCAGGATCCTGGGATGGCTTATTAATGTTCTGGTCAGGGCAACACGCTGTAGTTCACCTCCCGAGAGGTGGATCGTGGATCGGTTCAGAAGATGACTTATATTAAACTCCCCTGCGATAGCTGTTACTCTCTCATGTATTTCGCTGCGTTTTGCTTTTACGGAATGCAGAGAATATGCTATATTTTCATAGACTGTCATGTTCGGAAATACAGCATAGTCCTGAAAAACCAGTCCAACATTCCGGTTCTGGATTTTTGTTCCCGTAATCTTCCTGTTATCTATCCAGATGTCCCCAGAATCAGGATTTGTCAGTCCGGCGATAAGCTCCAGTAGTTGTGTTTTGCCGGATCCTGAACGGCCCAGGAGGACAAAATACTCACCTTCTCTTATGTCGATGCATACTTCTGACAGGCTGAAGGCTCCAAGTTTCTTATTTATATTTTCAAGCTTCAGCATCGGAAACCGGTTTTATCTCTTTTTTACTGGCAGGTATCAGGCGGAGTAATATGAAGAGAGCCAGGGCAACAAGTATGAACAATACTGAAGCCGGTCTTGCATAATTAATTCCGAAGGAGCTGAAACGTTCGTATATCAGCACAGGGGCGATCATAGGATGATAGGCGACAATCACTACAGCGCCGAACTCGCTCATTCCACGGGCAAACATCATTACGAATCCGGTCATGATACTACGCCAGGCAATTGGCAGCGACACTGTAAAGAAGACCCTGGAACGGCTGGCTCCCAGGGTAAGGGCTGCCTTTTCGAGGCGTTCTGGTACTGCGGCAAAGCCATCACGGGCCGCGTTAATAAGGAATGGAACGCTGACAAAGGCCATGGCTATTGCAATTCCGGCAGGATTATTAATAAGTGTAAGTCCGACAGCATCGGCGGCTTTACCCAGGAAGCCGTCGCGGGAAATGAATCCGAGTACGGCAAGTCCGGCTGCAGTATGAGGCAGTACCACCGGCAAGTCAATTATTCCCTGTACAATTTTCTTAAAAGGGAATCTCTTCCTTGCAAGCAGCCAGGCCAGGGGCACAGATCCTATGGCAAAGATCAGGGTTGCTGCAAAGGCTACCCAGAGCGTCAGCCAGATGCTTTCACGGACATCATTGTCGTTGATTGTCTCAAGAAGTTCAGAACCACCTGTTTTCATGAACATTCCAACCAGCGGCGCCAGAATGAAGAGTAGCACCAGCGATGAAAGGAAGAGCATTATCCAGTTAAAAGGAGTGTTCTTGATCATTTCAGGTGTTTCTTGAGATTCCAAGGCAACAGGTCAGGCTGCTCGGTTGAAAAAGGGATAATCGGATCCTGGCCTGATTTTCTGAAGATATCCATTCCTTCAGGGCTTATAATGAATTCCACAAATTCAACAGCCTTGCTGCTGTTGGGTGCATTTTTTAATACGGAAAGGCTGTAATTAATATACTCCCCTGTAATTCTCATCGAGCTTCCCGGCTTGCTGCCAGTAACATTGTGATGAACAAGACTATAAATACCATTCATAGAAGGATTCCCGAGATTAATCTCATCAGGCAGCTCAATATATAGGAGGTTATGCTGTATGGCAACCGATTTGTACTGGAACATATAATCAACAGCATTCGATTCGATCAATGCAACAAGATCGACCTCCTTAGGACGGATGAACGACCGGTCTTTCTGCTGCAGCTCATCAGCCAGCAACGGACGGTGATAGTAATCCTCTGCCAGCTTAAATGTCAGCACCGACCTGTAGCCGCAGGGATCTGAATCGGGATCTGACCTGGCATAGATAACATCTTTCTTCAGCAAAATATCGATCCAGTTTTGTGAATTGATCTCACCGGCATACTTTGATTTCTCGCTGAAGGCGATTACTATTTCATTGGTGGCAAAACGGATGCTCCAGGATGCATATTCCGGAACAATAAGCTGGTTGATAACAAAATAATCGGCTGAAGCAATGATGTCACATGGCTTTTTCAGCTCAGTTATCTTTCTTGCACATACAAGGCTGCCTGCCGGTTCCATTAATATTTTTAATCCCGGATTCTTTTCTTCAAAATCGTCTGCCAGCATTTTAAAGGGAACCGACAGGCTTCCGGCATGAAAAATAATTAGTTGATCGGTTTTTGATGCAGGATTGTTGCGGCAGCCCGGAAGAAAAGCCGGAAGTAGAACAAATAAAAAAACAAGTCGCCTCATAATCTGAAAACAATCAATGATCAGCTGTAATTATAAGTATGAAGATCAGACACTACGCGGCTACTGAAAATCTTTTACGACCTCAATAACTTCTGGCAGATCCATTCCAATTTTCCTGAGAAAGTCAATTGTCGGAACCCCGTTCCTGTTCCATCCTCTTCTTTTATAGACAGCATCGAGAAGATTCTCATATTGATCTTCGCGATACTTACGGAGTATCTTCATTTTCTCTTCAGTCGTCAATCCTTCAGTATTAACTCCCAGTTTCTCACGGAGCTGCTTATCGTATCGTTCAGCACGTGATTGATACTCTTCTTTAGTGACAGGACCTGCAGCGCGGTATGGCTGCCGGTCATGAATTCTTGTCCCATAACCTCTTCGCAGGTTAAAGATCCTCTGGAAGTTATAGACTCTTTCCGAGTCCTGGATCAGCCTGTGCTTATCAAATTCCCGACCAGTAACAGCCTTATATATAGTTACATAATTATCGACATGTTCCGGGACCTTTGCAGGCTCGTCGGTGGTTGCGTTATTTTCGGGTTCCACGTCGTTCCAGGGAAGCTTGCAGAGACCAACAAGACCGAACCATGTCCTGAACATGGGGAAGTAATGAAGCGCTTCAGCTTTATTTTCAAAGGTAGGGATATGGTTGTTCACCATGTCCATAAAGATAAGCCAGGCTTCATCATGCTGCGGACCCTTGTTAGTCATTGCATACCCGCCCTGCTGAGCGAGGGATTCCTTCGACATATACTGTGAGTATTCTAATCCCTTGTTTTCCATTGCAATATCGAAGAGAAGCTGAGGATCGCCCCAACCTTTCTCAATAAAAAGTTGTTTCATTCTCCTTACTCCCTGCCCGGCTATCTTTCCGAATCCTTCACCCCGGGCTGTCATATGGAGCAATTCAAGGGCTGCAGCAGCATCGCCGAAGTGGAGTTCAATCCCGGATGCTCTTTCCTTATTAAGTATACCTCTCTGGAAGCATTCCATAATGAAGGCTACGGTAGTACCCCAGGTTATTGTACAAATACCATATGTATCGCAATAGAAGTTTGCTTCGATAATATAGTCCGGATCGAATATCCCCGCATTGGAACCCAGGCCTGCAGCATTTTCGTATTCCGGTCCGTCGACAATTACTTTGTTTCCCCTGTAGGGTCCGGTTTTTATTTCAAAGTCATCGACGCCTTTACTGCACGACATATTGCATCCGATCCAGCATCCGTCGGGAATATTCTGTGTAAAATTTCTTTTCCACACTGAGGAATCGATCTTAAAGGCATCCTTATGACTGCCATACTGGTAGTTATGTGTGGGAAGCAGGTCGTGGTCGTTCATTATTTCCATCAGGTGTGCCGTTCCTGTCTGCCTCATCTGGCATTGTTTGTCGTCGAGTTCACGCATTTCGCGGTTAAATCGTCTGCCCCTCTCCATTATTGCCTCAAGGTCGACAACGTTATTAAGATTCCCTTTTACTCCCGGCACTTTACAGACGAGCGCTCTGATTTTTTTATTCCTGAACACAGTACCTATGCCACCGCGGCCTGCCTGCTTCAGCCTGACCTTTTTTCGTTTTGGATCGTAAAAGGTAAAGTTCAGCATTCCCATCAGGGTGGTTTTGGCAGCAGTACCTGTTGTCACCACCCCAATGTTCTTCTTCTCATTTTCAGTATCTGCGAACATTTCCGTGAGTTGTTCAGCAAGGATATGGCTGTCGGGGCATTCCGGTGGTGCTTTAAATATCTCGACTTTATGGTTAATGCCGTCGATAAATATTATTATATCTTCTCCGGCAATCCCCTGTAGTTCCAGTGCATCGAATCCTGAAAATTTAAGGAAAGGTCCGAAGAAACCTCCCACGTTGCTGTCCATTACCGATCCGGTCTGAGGAGAGAGGCTAACTACCAGCGATTTGCCTGTTCCAGAGTATTGCGTTATGCCTCCAATAGGGCCTGAAGAGATAACTATCTCATTATCAGGATCATTCCATTTCGTATCTGGTTTTGTGGCATTCCACAACAGTCTCAGTCCGTATCCTTTTCCACCTATGAACTTCTCTTTCATTTCCGGAGGAACATCTTTTGCGGTCACCTCTGCAGTACCTGTGTTAATATAGAGTATCCTGTCGGTATACCCTTTTAATAACGGTGTCCACTGGTAATCCCACCTTTTAATGAGAGTGTGTTGAGCTTTTAATGCGTTTATATCCATAGATTAAGTTTTTTTCCTTAAAAAGCTGTAAACCTCAAATTTACAATTTTTTGTGATGCTGCGCCATGATATAAATCAGTCTGGAGGCAGTACCAGGTTTAACGACTGGAAATGTCAGGGTGTTTAAAAATAAAAAACCTTTTACATCGTTCATAATCCTTATGGCTTCAATTAGAAAAAGGTTTGTAACTTTCGCAAAAATATTTTTAATATGATGAATTATCTGAAATACGGGGTGCTGCTTATGTTTGTGTTGAGCATGACGGGTTGTGAGAATAACAAATGGGAGGCACATGAGCAAAAACTCATCGATGAATATATAAAATCACTTGGAGATACGGCGTATGTGTTATACCCCAGCGGGCTTTATGTAATTGAGCTTGAGCCCGGAACAGGAAGCTTTCCTGTTGACGGCGACACTTTATACTTCAAATACAAAGCTGCATTCACCGATTACGTACAGTTCGACAGCAACGATCCCTATAATACTCCATATAAGTATGTACTCGGGTCATTTAAATATGCCGAAAAAGGTGTAGACGAGGGATTGCACTATATAAAGGAGGGAGGGACGTCCAGGTTGCTGACACCGTCGTCTCTGGCATTCGGTTTTGAGGGAATATGGAATATTGTTCCCGGCTATACGCCTGTTTTATGGACCATTAAGCTTGACAGCATCAGGTCTGGACTTCGATGAAAGCATAATAAAACTTAGGCATCAATGAGGTTCTCAGCGGTAAAGGATCATTTATCAGGATTCAGGGTTGGAATAGCAGGAGCCGGAGGCCTCGGATCAAACTGTGCTGTAGCCCTTGCAAGGAGCGGCATTGGAACAATAGTAATTTCTGATTTTGATATTGTAGAACCTGCTAACCTTAACCGCCAGTATTATTTTACAAGCCAGGTCGGAGAGTATAAGACAAAAGCGCTTAAGGAAAATATTGCACGTATAAATCCCGACATTACTGTTCTGGCTTATACCGAAAAACTTGGGAGAACAAATATCCCTGCCCTGTTTGCCGGATGTGATGTAATAGTGGAAGCTTTCGACAGTGATGAAATGAAGGTAATGCTCATTGAAACCGTTCTTGCTGAAATGCCCGGCATACCTGTTATTGCAGGCTCAGGGCTGGCAGGCTGGGGAAACAATGATTCCATTAAATTCAGAAAAATCGATGATACATTATATATCTGCGGCGATGAAACGACTACGGCCGGTGAAGATCTTCCCCCGATGGCTCCCAGGGTAGGGATTGTTGCAAACATGCAGGCAAACACAGTTATAGAAATCCTGATGAAGAAAAACAAAGATTATTTCCTTCGATGAAAATAATACTCAATAACCGCGAAGAAGAATTGACCGGCGATTTGCTGACGGTAACGGAGATGCTCATCCAGAAAAAGTTCTCCTACAGGATGAGGATCGTTAAAATAAACGGTGTACTCATTCCAAAAGACCAATATGATTCGGCGCTGATCAGGGAGGGTGATACAGTACATATGATCTACCTCATGAGTGGCGGATGAAAAAAAAGTTTTAACTTTACACTCATAATGCTAAGGTTCAGGTTCATAGATAAAATCCCCGTTTCGTTCAGAAATAAATATTTCCTGACGGTATTTGTCTTCCTGCTGTGGATAATTTTTCTCGATGGCAATAATCTGATAGCAAGGGTGAGAGATATGCGTGAACTCAGGGATCTCAGGAAAGACAGGGAATACTACCAGGGTAAGATTGAGGAAGACAAAAGGAAACTGAAAGAGCTTAAGACCGACAATCAGAATCTCGAGAAATTCGCAAGGGAACAGTATCACATGAAGAAAGCCGATGAGGATCTTTATATTGTTCTGACTCCCCGGGAAGACAGAAAGAGAACACGAAGGAATA
>JAKLFN010000095.1 GCA_022711195.1 Bacteroidota bacterium | reverse complement strand
CACCGGGGTGGTTGACCGCAACACCTTTTATATCATCCCCGTTGTCAACGTTGACGGAAGGGCACATTTCTTCGATGATGCGAACACCCCAAGTTCCAACCGGACCATCAGGATACCTGTCGATGATGACCGTGACTTTAAAAACGGAGAGGATCCCTGTGAAGATCTCAACAACGATGGTTTTATAACACTTGTTCGTGTGGCTGATCCTTCAGGCACTTACACCGAATATACCGACGATAAGAGGGTTATGGTGCCTGCAGATCTGTCAAAAGGAGAACATGGCTCATTCATAGTCCTCACGGAAGGTATCGACAATGATGGTGACGGGAAGTTCAACGAAGACGGCCCCGGGGGCGTCAGTTTCAACAAAAACCTTACATACAATTATGAGGAGTTCGGAGCCGGCGCCGGGCTGCATCCTGTTTCAGAACCTGAAACAAAAGCAGTACTCGATTACCTCTACGACCATTATAATATATTCGCCGTATTTACTTTCGGCCCACAGGATAACCTGACACAGGCTGCCAGGTCAGGAGAACGCTTACCCTCCACCCTGACTGCTTCACAAATTCCTGCCCAGGGACCCACCGGCAGGACAGGCGAGAGGAGAATCACCTCAGTTCAAAGGTCCGATGAGACTGTTTTGAAACTGGTTTCGGAAAGATACAAGGAGATAACGGGCTTAAAAGGATCACCACCTTCAAGGAGTACTCCCGGCAATTTCATGGATTGGGCATATTACCATTACGGCCGCTACAGCTTCAGCACACCCGGATGGTGGTATCCGGCCGACAAGGATAAGAATCCCGAAGCCGCATTTCTCAAATTTGCCGAAGAAAACAAAATAGAGGATGTTTTTGTGCCCTGGACAGAAATAGTGCATCCCGGCTTCCCGGGAAAGAAAACAGAAGCAGGAGGGATAAAACCTTTCTGCATGATCGTACCTCCGGAAGACAAGATCGAAGAACTGGTTTCGGTACATTATAAATTCATTGCTGAAGTCGCAGCTATGCATCCACAGCTTGAATTCCTTGATATCAAAACAGAAGAAGCCGGGGAGAATATTTACAGAGTCACACTGAAAGTCCATAATAAAGGGCTCTTTGCTACATGTGCCGAAGCCGGCCAGAACAACATGTGGGTGAGGCTTATGAGACTCTCCCTTGAAACTACCAAAGGCCAGACTCTCCTTAGCGGACAAAAAGTACAGAGAGTTGAACGACTGAATGGCGGCGGAGTTGCAGAATTCAGCTGGCTGATACTTGGAAAAGGTAAAATTAACATCAGTGCCGGAGCAGTTAATACAGGTATCATAAAAACCTCTGCCGACCTGAAATAAAACTATTTATTCCCCCGACATGAAAAAAGCTTTAATCAATACAATAGTCACAGGGTCATTATTACTTTACTCATTAATCGTGGCCGGGCAGACGGCAGAGATGTTTATCAAAGCGGCAGGCACGCCGGCTGATCCGAAAGTCCAGGTATCATGGAACAGATATTATACCTACACAGGCATAACAGACCTGGTAAAAAAGATGGCTTCAGCATACCCCGATCTTGTTACTCTCAGTTCGATGGGTAAGTCGTTCCAGGGCAGGGAGATGTGGGTGCTGACCATATCCGACAAAAAAGCAGGCGATCCTGAACGGAAACCAGGTTTCTGGATCGACGGTAACATTCACTCTATAGAGATACAGGGTACAGAAATGGCACTCTATTGTGCATGGTATCTTACCGAGATGTATGATGAAAATGATTTTATCAGAGAGCTTTTAAAGGATAAGGTGTTTTATATTGCACCTACGATAAATCCGGATTCCCGCGATTATTTTGCTAACAAAGGAGTGCCCCCGCGTTCCGGGATGATGCCTTATGACACCGACCGCGACGGACTTTTCGACGAGGATGGCGCCGACGATCTTAACGGTGATGAAAATATAAGTCAGATGCGCAGAAGAAGCCCCGACGGGAGTTATACTGCCGACAAAACTGATCCTCGCAGAATGGTCCGTGTCGAGGCAGGAAAAAAAGGTGAGTATGAGATGCTGGGCATGGAGGGAATTGACAACGACGGCGACGGAATGGTTAACGAGGACGGGCCGGGCGGCTATGACGGAAACCGCGACTGGGGTTTTAACTGGGAACCAAATTATGTTCAGAGCGGGGCACACAAATATCCGTTCTCGCAACCTGAGAACCAGGCTGTTCGCGACTTTATAATAAAACACCGCAACATAACAGGGGCACAATCATTTCATAACTCGGGAGGAATGATACTGAGAGGCCCTTCAATACAGGGCGGCGGCGCCGAAACCTTCAGCCGTTCCGATGATGCTGTAATAAACCAGATAGGTCGTACCGGCGAAAAAATGATCCCGGGCTATAAGCTTCTTACGATATGGAAAGATATGTACACCGTTTATGGCGGTGAAGTAGACTGGTGGCACGGGGCAATGGGATGCTATGTCTTTTCGAATGAGCTATGGAATCCTTACCTCATGTTCTATGATACCGCCAATATCGACCAGTATGAATTTGACAGACTCCTGCTCTTCGAGGATGCCTTTATACCCTGGCAGAAGATAAATCATCCTGTTTATGGCGAAGTTGAAATAGGTGGTTTCAGCAAAATGCTCGGGAGGCTTCATCCTGGTTTTCTTCTCGAAACAGATGCACACCGTAACGCTGCTTTCTGTATATACAATTCATATCAGTCGCCCAGGCTTGAGATCTCTGATGTCAGAGTAAGAAAGATTGAAGGAGGTTTAAAGGAGGTAAGCCTGACGGTGACAAATACGAGGCTTATACCGACACATTCATCGACCAACCTGAGATTTAAAATCGATCCGCCAGTTTATGTGAGTATCGAAGGAGGAAATATCATTGCAGGAATGATTGTCACCGATAAGGATCTGAACAGGGCATCTGAACAGAAAAAGAATCCTCAGAAAATGGAAATACCTGTTATAGAGGGTTATCAGAGCGTCGACCTGAAATGGATCGTAAAAGGAGGATCGAAATATGAAATTACTGTCGAGAGTGTAAAAGGAGGAACAGCGTCAGCTGTTGCAGAATAAAATAAGGCCGGATCCCCTGTTCCGGCCTCATAGTAAAAAAAGGAATGAAAATTAATCCGTCCGTAGACGCTGACAAAAAAACTAATAGGTCTGAAGTGATATCCTGAAATACCCGATTGTTCCTTTTGAGGATTTTATCTCAAATTTCCATGGGCCGGTCTTATCATCACTCGAGTCGGAGACCGTGAATGATTTTTTCCAGTTAAGGTTTCCGAATTCATCTATCACTATGTCGGAATATGTTTTACCTCCGGGCATGATTATCTTTATCCGTATCTCCCCCATTTTGCAGTCGCCGATTATCGACATAACGACGTTGCTGACAGATTTTTCGACGTCAATGGTATAATCTCTCTCAAAGGGGATCTCCTTTACTGACTTAGAAAATTCCCAGCTGGTCCTCTCTGTTTCGTTACTATTATGTGACCCATAGAATTGAAATCCCGGTGTATAAATAAATGGTTCGCCGGTGGAAAATGATTTTATCTTCCCCATGTCGTCATACACCCTGAACATCCGTTCACGAACCTTGGGATCATCGATCTGGATTTTGTACTCCTGAATGGCTTTTTCCAGTTCAAGCTTTGATTCCTCCAGGGCATCTGTGGCTTCCTTCTGGGCTTCTTCCTGGGCTTTCTTCTGCTCCACCATAGCCTTCTTCTGTGCCTCTATGGCTTCCTGCATCTGTTTCTCCTTCTCCTCCTTGCTCTTATCCTGGCCTTCCACTCTCTGTGAAAATCCCATTGTGAAGAGGAAAATAATTGCTAATATTAAACTGCTCTTTTTCATGGCTGCCTTGTTTTAAATCTGTTGATCCAAAGATAATGCCGCGATTGACCTGATTATGTTAACGCACGGTTAACGCAAGGTTAATGTTTAAACTTCACGGGAGCATGCGTTGTGAAAAAGAATAATTTTGAACAGTAAACCGGAATGATATGAAAAAAAGAAACACTGTTCTTACCCTGGGGATAATGGCTATTTTATTCATAGTTCTCGCCCAGGGGATTATCCTAAGAGGATTATGGAAACAGCAGAACGAGATGCTGACTCTCAGGTACCGGTCACTTACCCAGGATGCAATGAATTCACTGAGGGGAACAAGGATTTCAGTTCACGATACTGTAATGTTCCTGCTCAGGAACTATTCCGAGAATGTTGCAGGCGAACTGCACCTTATCAAAGACGAACAGCAACTCGCCGGGAAGAAACAGGAAATACTCGAATATTTCACCGCAGTACTTTATCGCGAGCAGGATTTTACATCCTTCCTGTCGGACTATTTTGAAGAACAGGGCTTCGAGAAAAATTTCAAATACAAAATCCTTATCAGCAACCTGGAGATAACAAATGACGACACTCTTGTTGTGTACCGAAGCGATAATTATGCAGGCCGGAGACCAGCAGGGCCCGGGGGATCAGGAGGACCCGGTCCGGGATTGGGATTTTCAACACCCGGCGACTCCAAATCATCTATATCTGTACTGCGTCAGAGGTTGTTCGACAATAATTACTACCTTAATTTCGAATATTATATCGATTTCTCCGATAAACAGAAGCTCATCCTCCGTGAAATAGGATCTTCCCTTCTTATAAGTCTCCTCAGCATACTGGTGGTTGTAACGATATTTCTGATTACCTACCGTAATCTCATGGAAGAGAAGAGACTGTCGAATCTGAAAACCGATTTCATCAATAACATGACCCATGAGCTGAAGACTCCCCTGGCAACAATTACCGTTGCAGGCAAAACACTTGAGCTGGAAAAGATCAGAAATGATGAATCAAGGGTTCTTGACACAGCCAGGCTGATAGGTAAACAGAGCGTTCATCTCAATCAGCTCATCAATATGATCCTCGAAATCAGCATGTGGGAACGGACTGAATTCCAGCTTGAGAAGAAAAAAGTTGACATGGAGGAATTCATGAACGACGTTGTTGAGAGTTTCAAAACAGGATACGGAAACAGCTCCGTAATAAGTCAGAAATACAATTTCCAGGGTACCACCGCTGAGATCGATATTGTTTACTTTACCACCATGATAAATAACCTTTTGTCGAATGCTGTGAAGTATTGCGACAAGGATCCCGAAATCCAGGTCGAAGGAACAGTAAAAGATAATACCCTCAATATAAGCATCTCCGACAATGGCATTGGTATTGCCAAGACCGACCAGAAACATGTTTTCGATAAATTTTACAGGGCCTCCTCAGGAAACATACACAAATACAAGGGATTAGGCCTCGGTCTCTATTATGTGAAGAAGATTGCGACAGCTCACGGCGGTGATGTGACATTAACGAGCAAACCCGGAAAAGGTAGTATATTTACGGTAATGATTCCATACTGAAAACTAATAGATCCATGAAAGTATTACTGGCAGAAGATGACAGGGATTTTGGGAACATACTTTCCCAGTACGTAACCATCAGTGGCTTTGATGTAACCCTTGCCCGCGACGGGAAGGAAGCCTGGGAACTTTTCCAGAAAGAGAAACCTGATATTTGTGTCCTCGATGTAATGATGCCCGAAATGGACGGATTTACACTTGGCGAAAAGATCAAGGAACTTCAGCCCGGAGTACCCATTATTTTCCTTACGGCGAAAAGCCTGAAGGAAGATATTGTCAGGGGCTTAAAAATAGGCGCCGACGACTATATTACAAAACCATTCGATCCTGACGTCCTGATCCTGCGAATAAACAACATCCTGAAGCGCGCTTATTCATCATCGACCGATGAATATAAAATCTCCGATTCCGTACTCAAAATGAATACCCTTGAGTTTACTTGTGGCAATAACACCGACAAGATCACGCTCAAGGAGGCTCAGCTCCTGAGATACTTTATAGTCAACAGGAACAAAGTGCTTGCCAGGGAAGATATCCTGACAGAGATATGGGGAGAGGATGATTATTTCCTCGGAAGGAGCATGGATGTCTTTATCAGCAGATTGAGAAAATATATTTCACAGGATAAAAACCTCGATATACGTACTGTCAGAGGAACAGGATTTATCCTGGAAGAAGTAAACAAACAGGGATAAAAAAGTTGCAGGTTGCAAGTTACTGATTAGGGGCTGATCTTCAACCCCTAACCTGGAACCGGCAACCTGCAGCAGACTGATCGCAAAGTCTTATTTTGTTGTTCCCAGCAACTCTTTAACTTTATTATAGAGAGCCTCTTCCCTGAGGTTTGTGGCTATTATTGTACCAGTTTCGTCGAGAAGGAAATTAGCAGGTATAGAATTTACTGCATATAGTTTTGCAGCTGCATTGTTCCAGTACTGAAGATCGGAAACATGTGTCCAGGTAAGCTTGTCGTCAGCGATTGCCTTAACCCAGTCTTCTTTAGTCTGGTCGAGTGAAACGCCAAATACATCGAATCCATTTTTGTGGAATTCGTTATATACCTTTACCACATTCGGATTTTCCTGGCGGCAGGGGCCGCACCATGCTGCCCAGAAATCAACGAGCAGAAGTTTTGCACCCACCTTTGAATAGAGAGAGACCGGATTGCCATCGACATCGTTAAGCGTAAAATCAGGAGCTTTTGCACCTATTGCCACAGCTTTCATTGCTGTCAGCCTTGTCTGGAGGTCTTTAATAATCGGCATTTTTGTCACTGTTGTGTCAAGACCGGCAATTGTCTGTTCAATTTCATCGGCACTCATTTCATAACTGAGGCTCCTGAGCAATACAGGAGAAAAGAAGGAGGAAGGATTATTTTTAATAAAATCTTTCTGCACTTCTGTCATCTGTTTTTCAATACCCATTGCCTCATCTCTTACCTGTGTCATTTTTGCCTCATCGCCCTGTTCCCTGGCAGCCTGGTAATCTTTCAGAAGCATCTGGTACTTATCTGAAAGAGGCTCATTGAGAGCCATATAGGCTTTCATATCGTCCTGTGTCCTTGACCCCGTGACTACAGCATCAGATAATGAATCGAGTGTGCCTGTTATTGTGATTTCGGCATTCTCAAGGAAGAAGGTTGTCCTGCTCCTTGTATTAAGTGCAACAAGCTGAACCTGTTCCGGGAATTCTACCGCACCTTTCATTACGAATTTTCCATCTTTGGAAATTGCCGTATCGATTGAAACGATAGCGCCTGCCTCTCTTTTCTGAAGGACAAATGTAAGGCTGTCAGATCCTTTAATATTTGCTTTCACCACAAACTGCGGTTCTGTACTGCAGGCAGCAACTATTGCTGCCAGAACAAACAGGTAAATTATTTTCTTCATTTTTATTTATTATTGGTTATCAGTATTTTAAAAATTACGGCGCAAAGATATTAATTATTATGACTCTTTAAGATAATTCCTGATCAATCCGAGCGCTGCGCTGTACGATGTAATTTTCCCTTCGAACAATAACTTTTCAGTCTGTGGCCTCAGAGTCTTCACATCAGGATGGTTATGAAAAGAGTTTTTCAGGAATTCCATTATAGCATCATCCATACTCACAACGGCCTGTTCTTTTCGCCTTTGCCCGAAGTACCGGTTTTTCTGTGTGAAGCTGACATAATCCATTATCATCAGCCACAATTCCCTGATACCCTGATTATGGAGCGCCGAGCATGTAACCACTTCCGGCTTCCATCCCGAAGGCGGCAGCGGGAAGAGGTGAAGGGCGCTCTGGTAGATCAGCTTTGCAGCCTCAGCAGGGGCTTTATTCTCACCGTCGGCCTTTGTAATTGCAATAACATCGGCCATCTCCATAATACCTCTTTTAATACCCTGGAGCTCATCGCCTGCCCCTGCCAGCATCAGGAGAAGGAAAAAATCGACCATGGAGTGGACAGTTGT
>JAKLFN010000094.1 GCA_022711195.1 Bacteroidota bacterium | reverse complement strand
CATCATGGCCCTGACACCGGTCTTCATAATCCTGCCGGCATACCTGATATATAAGCAGAAGGTGACACTTCCCGAACTCGTCGGATCGCTCCTTAGTGTATGCGGAGTGGCATTGTTCTTCATATAATAATAAGGTATATGACTACGGATGAAATAAAGTCAAGGATCGCTCCAGGGGAAATAAGATTCACCGCTTCACGCTCAGGTGGTCCCGGCGGACAAAATGTGAACAAAGTAAATTCACGTGTAGAGCTGAGATTTAATGTAATGGAATCAGATTCGCTGACGCAGGATGAAAAGATAATGATTACCGCTAAGCTGAAGAACAAAATTAACGCTGCCGGCGAACTGTTAATCGTTTCACAATCGGAACGGACCCAGCTGATGAACAGAAGGAAGGCTGAAGAGAAGTTTTATAAACTTATTGCCAAGGCTCTTACTGAGAAGCGGAAAAGAAAAAAGACAGTACCGACCAAGGCCTCTCAGGAAAAAAGGCTTGAAACGAAAAAGCTCAGGAGCAAAACAAAAGAACTCCGCAGGAAGGACATAACATGATTATGAGAGGCACGGATTTGCCCCTGCCATGCTAACGCCTGGCTGCCCCCTGAAGGGGGCCTAATCTAAATACTTAAGAACTTATGTCTGATTCTGACAAGTAAACAAAATTAGCCCCCTTCAGGGGTGATGGGGGGTATTCAGTCCATTTTTACACTTCCTTAAGTTTCCATTTGCCTCTCCTGAAGATCAGGAAAGCAGTCAGGGTCATAAATGATTCTGCAATAACGATTGACCAGAAAACACCATTCTCGTTCATTCCTGCTTTCATAGCCAGCAGCCATGCGAGAGGTATTTCTATCAGCCAGTATGCAACGAAGTTTACTTTCAGCGGTGTTCCTGTGTCGCCTGCACCATTGAATGAATTGGAAACGACCATCCCGAAACCGTAAGCAATAAATCCCAGGCTTACAATCCGCAGGCATTCGATCCCTGATGACAGCACATCAGGTTCATTTATAAAAAGCTTTATAAAATATCCCGGAAAAAAAATATAAACCAGGCCCACAGTTCCCAGGAGGATCATATTCACCCATCCGGTAACAATGACAGAGCGTTCTGCCCTGTCTGGTTTTTTTGCACCGAGGTTCTGTCCAACAAGAGTCGATGCAGCATTTGCTATACCCCATGAGGGAAGCAGGGTGAAGCTGATAATTCTTATTGCAATAGTATATCCTGCGACAATGTTACTTCCGAAAACAGAAATTATCCTGACTAATGCGATCCAGCTTGTTGTCGCTATGAGGTTCTGTCCGATGCTTCCCAACGATATCTTTAGGAGCCGTGCGATTATCCTGAAGTCAAATCCAAAATGCTTTGCGGAGAGGCTTATCCTTTTCCTTCCGAAAAAGAGCAGCCACAGCTGATAGAGAACTGCAATGCCTCTTCCCATTGTCGTAGCCACGGCGGCTCCTTCGATCCCCATTTCAGGGAACGGACCGATGCCGAAAATAAGAAGCGGGTCAAGAACAATATTTATAATGTTGCCCACCCACAGGACTCTCATGGCAACAGCAGCATCACCGGCGCTTCTGAAAATTGCATTGATAATAAACAGGAGCATTATTACCACATTTCCTCCCAGCATTATTGAAGCATAGCCCGACATTGTTTCAACAATTTCATCGGAGGCTCCCATAAGGTCAAGCAGTCTGCCTGCATAAATTGCACCAGGTATTGAAATGATCAGGGAAACTATCAGTCCCGTTAGTATAGCCTGAAAAGCAGTTCGGGCAGCTTTCTCCGGATTCTTCTCTCCTATTCTCCTTGACACAAGTGAAGTTGTTGCTGTTGCCAGACCTAGTGAGATCGCATATACTATCGTAATAAGCGATTCAGTAAGACCGACAGTAGCGACGGCGTCAGCGCCAAGTTTTGAAACGAACCAGATATCAACGATAACGAATACAGATTCCATTATCATTTCAAGCACTGCAGGAATTGAAAGAAGCAGGATTGCCCTGCTTAATTTCCCCTCTGTGAAATCCTGCTCAGTACCGGCAACGGCTTCCCTGAGATCACGAAAGAATGATCTCATAGTGCCGGCGCTGAAGATTTTCTTAATCATTATTGGTTTCATTTTTATCGGGGAGAACAAAAGTATCTAATTTTCTGTTTTGTATAAAATGAAGAAAAATAAAAATGGCATTATTATTGAATACAGACAACTGAATAAAAAATGTACTGTTAATAAAATGACAATCATGTTAATATTTCTGACGGTCAAATGATACAATGTATTTGCATAATACATATTTTCGCACCAATTAAAACAATTATTAGTATTAATTAAAAATTAAATTACTTATCACAAAAGGATGAATTTATTCATCACCAACTATGAACGCTAACAATAATGAGGCAACGGCACTCCGCGGTGAGAGCCGCCTCGTGGGTTGCTCTTCAGATGAAGAGCCTGGCGCGAAAACCACGATTTTTTCGCAAGACGTAATCCCAATAAAGTCAGTTAGCAACCGGAGTTCGGAGTTCATAAACCGCTACTTCCCCCTGACAAGCATCGATTCCTGGAATGATTGGAAATGGCAGCTGAGAAATGCAATTACCAGCATTGACGAGCTGAAGAAGATCATGAAATTATCCGAAAAGGAAATTATGGCTATCAATAACCTGAAAGGCCGTCTTCCAATGAGGATAACTCCATATTTTGCTTCACTCATCTACAACACAACCTACTCAAATCCCCTGCGCCGGAATGTCATTCCTGTTGTTGAAGAACTTCTTCAGCACAGCAACGAACAGTCTGACCCTCTTCACGAGAAGTCATTCTCGCCGGTGAAAGGTATTGTACACAGGTATCCCGACAGGGTCCTGTTTACCGTCACACAGGTCTGTTCAAACTATTGCAGGTATTGCACACGTTCCCATTCAGTAGGAAAGCTTGACAAGCTTGGCAGGCAGGATTTTGAAAAAGCATTTGCCTATATATCTGCACATAAGGAAGTGAGAGACGTATTAATTTCCGGTGGTGATCCTCTGACGCTCACCGACGAGCTTCTTGAATATATACTTTCAAGTATCAGGGCTATTCCTCATGTTGAAATAGTACGTATAGGAACCAGGATACCTGTTGTTCTTCCTATGAGGATCACCGAGAAACTGGTGAACATGCTCAGGAAATACCATCCGCTGCTTATGAGCCTTCATTTCTCCCATCCTTCAGAGATTACCGAGGAGTGTGCCAAAGCATGTACTATGCTTGCGGATGCCGGAATACCGCTCGGAAGCCAGACAGTGCTTCTTAAAGGTATTAATGATAATGTACCCGTAATGAAGGAGCTGATGCATAAGCTTCTAATGATAAGAGTACGACCATATTATTTATATCAGTGCGATCTTATACCCGGTTCCGGGCACTTCCGCACAACAGTCAAGAAAGGCCTGGAAATAATTAAAGGACTCCGCGGCTTCACAAGCGGATATGCCGTTCCTACTTTTGTTGTCGATGCTCCCGGCGGCGGTGGAAAAATTCCCCTGCTTCCCAATTATGTTGTTGAGCATAACAGCGAGAAGATCGTGCTTCGTAACTATAAGGGTGTGCTCTGCGAATACCCTGAAAAATAAGATACTTAATGAAGGTTGGTTTAACTTACGACCTGCGGTCATGGTACCTTGACCGGGGTTATTCTATGGAAGACACTGCCGAATTCGATAAGCAGGAAACAGTTGATGCCATCGATAACTCTCTGCGGAAAATGGGCTTTGAAACGGAACAGGTAGGAAACTGCTTCCAGCTGATCAGCGCCCTTGCTGCAGGAAAAAAATGGGATCTCGTTTTTAACATAGCCGAAGGCTTATATGGTGATGGACGTGAATCGGTAGTGCCTGCAATCCTCGACCAGTATAAAATTCCTTACGTGTTCAGCGGACCTGTTATCCTGGGGGTTTCACTTAATAAATACCTCACAAGGCTTATTGTGTCTGCTGCAGGTGTTCCTGTCAGCCCTGGTATGCTTATCAGCGACTCATCGGATATTAAAAAATGTAAATTAGGCTTCCCCCTCTTCATTAAACCTGTTTCAGAAGGGACAGGGAAAGGAATAAACGAGAAAAGCCTTCTCAAATCGGAGGAAGAGCTGACAGTGATGGCCGAATGGATCCTGAAAAGATTCTCCCAGCCGGCGCTCGTGGAAGAATACCTTCCCGGAAGGGAATTTACTGTAGGTGTAATCGGGACAGGTGATGAATCTGTCGCAATAGGTGGTATGGAGATTGTCTGCCGTGATAACCTCCCCTATTCCCTTGATGTCAAGGAAGCTTACCAGGAGTATTGCAAATATACTCCTCTGCCTGCTGAGTATGTCGATGAATGTAAGAAAGTGGCCCTGGCTGCATGGAAAGCCCTGGGTGGTGTCGATGGAGGCAGAGTGGACCTGAAAGCCGATCGTAACGGCCGTCTGTGCTTTATTGAGGTCAATCCACTCGCCGGATTGCATCCCGTTCACTCCGACCTGCCAATATTGGCACGACTCACAGGAATTGAATATCAGTCACTGATGGAAATGATAATGAAGGCTTCGCTGAAGAGAAACAACCTTTCATTATGAAACACAACTGCTGTATTATCTATAATCAGCCTGGAGAAAACGCACTACCCGATGAACTTGATGTGCTCGACCAGGTAAATTTTGTCGATGCAAATCTTCAGAAGCTCGGAATTAAAACATCGAGGCGCGGAATAACAGCGAACTTCATGGCTGAGATAGATGATCTGACAGAAGAAAATCATGAATTTGTTTTTAACCTCGTAGAGTCGATCAATAATAAAGGTGAGCTCTGCTATTTTATACCTGCTCTGCTGAATCTGCATTCAATACCTTACAGCGGAAATCCTGTTGAGGCTATGTTCATCACCACAAGCAAGGCCCTGACAAGCAAAACCCTTAAAAATGCCGGGATAAGAAATCCGGGCGCATTTCTGCCCTCTCAGTGGAAAGAGCTTATCCCCGGGAATCAGTATATCATTAAACCTGTCTGGGAAGACGGATCGATGGATATCACTTCCGATTCTGTTTTTACGTTTGCCCCGGGAATTGAAAAGAAGCTCTCCGCTTATAATGATTCTCACTGGATCATCGAGGATTATATCGACGGCAGGGAGTTTAATATCACTGTCATTCCCGGCAACAACGGCCCGGAGGTTCTTCCTCCTGCTGAGATGACATTCAGGAACTATGAGGAAGGAAGACCGAAGATCGTTGATTTCAGGGCCAAATGGGAACATGGCACTTTTGAGTATGAGAACACTGTACGCATTTTCCCGGGCGCCGATCTTGACCAGGATCTGGGCGAAAGGATACGCATTACAGCCAAACAGTGCTGGAATGTATTTGGCCTGAGAGGATATGCACGAATCGACATGCGTATCGATAAAAACAACAATCCTTACGTAATTGAAGTTAACGCAAATCCATGCATATCTCCCGACAGTGGTGTAGTGGCTGCAATCAATGCTGCCGGATATCCGCATGAAGAAGTGATAGGGAGAATAATAAACGACTTAAATTATTGATTATGATGGCCAGGATATCAGGCGATTTAGACAGGGATGACAGGGATAAGATTGAGGAGATACTCAGGTCGACTGATTTTTTCTATGACTTTGAAATTGACACAGCGCTGGAGATAGCTGATGAAACAATCGAAAAAGGCGTGGAAAAGAGCGGTTATTACTGGCTCAAGGCAGTCGATGACGACGGGCTTGTTGCCTTCGCCAACTTTGGAAAGAATGAATTCTCTACACATTCATGGGAGCTATACTGGATAGCTGTGCATAATAATTCGCGCAATAAGAAACTAGGATCGGTTCTTTTGAAAGCTGTTGAAAACAAAGTAAGGGAGCTCGGCGGAAAGATATTATGGATAGAAACTGCCGGAAGACCCCTTTATTCTCCTACAGAAGCATTTTATAAAAGGAATGGTTATGAACTTGCAGCAAGCCTGAAGGATTTCTACAGCATGGGCGATCCGAAGCAGATTTATGTAAAAGTACTGTAGTCTCTCTTTAATTTTTCTGAACTAAACTAAGTCGTATGAAAGGGATTTCGACAATCGGGCTGCTCGTTTTGTCCAACACTTTTATGACCATCGCATGGTACGGTCACCTCAAATTAAGAACCGTTTCACGTTTTGAGAACCTGAGCCTCCTGGCAATAATATTGATAAGCTGGGGCATTGCCCTTTTCGAATATTCCCTGCAGGTTCCTGCCAACAGGATTGGTTATTCGGGAAACGGGGGACCTTTCTCGCTTGTCGAGCTTAAGGTAATCCAGGAAGTTACCTCCTTGCTTGTATTTACTCTTTTTACCCTGATTGTGTTCAGGGATGAGCATTTCAGGATCAATCACCTTATTGGTTTTGTTTTCCTGATACTGGCTGTCTACTTTGTCTTTAAGAAGTAGGTCATTTAATAAGATTAGCATTATAGAATTCGGATCTCCCTGTAACTTCTTCTCCGAGCCAGCCGGGTTTTTCGAATTCTTCATCTTCAGAGTCCATCTCCAGTTCCGCAATTACAAGTCCTTCATTTTTGTCATGGAATACATCGACTTCCCAGGTATGTTTACCATGAGGGACAAGGTACCTGGTTTTTACGATTTTTCCCGGGAGGCATAGTTCCATGATCCCGTTTGCATCTTCGGGCGGAAGAGGTATCTCCCATTCGCTCCTTGAGAAGGAATTTCCTTTTGGCCGGCCCTTGATTGTAAGAAACGCTTTATCACCGGCTACTCTTATCCTGATGCTCTTATCAGGATCAACCGAAAGATATCGCTGTATTATCTCATATTTTTCTGAAGCCAGGTGCATAATGCTGCCTTTCACCCTGAATTTTCTTTCTGTCTCGATGCCCATTTCAAATAATGTTACGAAGAATTCGAACAAATCTCGGCATTTTTTATCATATAAATTACGCCGGTTACAGTGTACCCGGGTTACTTGGTCAAAATCTGCTTCCTGTTTGTGTAATAAATTTCCACTTCAGCAACCAATTTTGTAATTTTATATTTTATGCATATATTATAAGGTATAATCCAAAACGCCTCCATAAATGAAAACAAAACTCTCCTTCACTCTTCTTTTATCTTTAGTCTTTGGTCTTTGGTCTTCCCAGGCCCAGATCCCGCAGGGATTCAACTACCAGGCCATAGCCCGCAACTCATCAGGAGATGTACTGGCAAATCAATCCTTGTCGGTCAGGTTCTATATAAGATCACTATCAAGCGGTGGTACACTTTTCTGGCAGGAAGTGCATTCATCAGTTTCCACTAACAGCTTCGGGTTATTTAACCTTGTTGTAGGAACAGGAACAAGAGAGAACGGCACAGTTGCTACATTCGACCTTATTGATTGGACAGTCAGTCCCAAATATCTCATTACAGAGGTAAATGGAACCATAATGGGGTCATCTCCATTATATACAGTTCCATATGCTATGGCCGCAAAGAACCTTGTTGGAACAGGTAAGCTGGGTATCAAAGGCACTACAACGAGTTTTGATGAGGCTATATTCGAAGTAAAGAACAAAGATGGTCAGACCGTACTCGCTGTCTATAATGAGGGTGTAAGGATATATGTCGATAACGGGGAGAAAGGCGCAAAAGGAGGTTTTGCAGTAGGAGGTTTCGGAACAGACAAAGCTGCTTCCCAAAGATTCCTGTACGTTAATGCCGACAGTACAAGAGTATATGTTGATGAAGCTGTAAAGGGAACAAAGGGAGGTTTTGCTGTAGGAGGATTTGATGCTTCTAAAGGTTCTATGACAGGAAGTTATATGAATATGACCCCTGACAATTATCTAATAGGAGCAGGCAGCGGGAAAGCCCTTAACGGAGGATTATACAACTCATTCTTCGGATTTCGAACTGGTCTTGAAACTGTA
>JAKLFN010000093.1 GCA_022711195.1 Bacteroidota bacterium | reverse complement strand
TTTTCACGGAAATGCTTTTGATATTAGTTATGTAAGGTTCACGGCGAAAAAATGGTATATCACCGAATGTGATAAGTATTACCTGAAGGAGGCGCTGGCCGAAGTTATCTGGAAGCTCAGGGAAGAAAAGAAATGCTGGGCTACATATGAGATCAACCAGGGTTGCTTTCATGTTGTAGCCAGGTACTGAATTTATCAGCCTGAGAAACCTGTTTTCCGGTGTGTCCCGTCACAATAGGGCATATTATTGCTTCTTCCGCATCTGCATATTGATACGATGCCCTCTTTTACATCCCTGCTCTTATCTCCATTGACAAATTTAAAGCTTCCTGAGATCACAAGCGGGCCGTCGGGCATTACTTTGACAGTGACAGGATTTTCTTTGGCCGGTGCAAAAACATCGTGGATAAGTTCTGGTCTGCGGAAACTGACATGGTTTGACTGATCGCTGCCTACCGACTTGTTTTTTTCCTCATCATTCCATTTCCAGGTAAGAGCTTCTGTAGGACAAAGATTCACAACCTCAATAATTCTTGCGGTGGTTGAGCCTTTCATATCGACCCAGGGCCGGCGGCTGGGATCAAATACTTCTATCAGCTCCCGGTAACAATAAGAGGCATGGACACAGGCTGATGGCTTCCAATAAACTGTAATCTCTCCATTGGAATATTTTCGTTCATCTGAAACCGATTTGTCTCTTTCCATCTCCGCTGAACTTTGAACAGTTAACCGCCTGCAATTTAACAATTTTTGTGATTTATGTCAGATTTAATCATTTCCCTTATACATATATTTGCGCCTTCATTTTATATATTTACTGGGTAATTAATTAGTTTTCATTGATATATGCGGGGTGGATTGAGGGGCTTGGGATCCGTGAAACGGGGAAAGATTATGCAGGTATTATTTCAGTCAGCACTATTACTGGGAATCAGCCATGTCGCTGCTGGATCAGCTATTCATATCTTGACACCTTCGTCAGCGACCTATGTATTGCCTATAGGATACCTTCATTTTCTACTGACAATACTTGGTTCCCTGGTAATAGTCTGCTCGGTAATAATATATTTTTCATTGAAGCTGAGAAGAGTAAACAGAGCACTATCTGAGAAAAACAGGGAGCTGGAAGTTGTTAACGGAAATCTTCAGAGGACTAACGTTGAGCTTACCCAACAGAAGGAGATCATCGCCAGGGAACACTACGAATCAGACAAGTTTTTTAAGATTCTCCTTCAATCAGCCAATGACGGGATATCATATTACGATAAGGACTGGAACCTTAAATTTTCCAACTCAGCATTCTACTCCATAATAGGATACGACAGGGAGTCTTATCACAATGAAAATCCTGATCAGTTCCTTCATCCCGACGACTACGATTATCCTCAGAAACGATTAGAGGCTCTGAAGCATAACGGATTTCATGAATGTGAACTAAGGCTGCGTCACAGGGGTGGATATTATGTAAATATGCTGAGCCGTTCAGTCACCATCAGGGACGAGTTCGGGGGGATTATGGGCGCACTGACAATATCACGCGACATTACCAAAATGAAGGAAGTGTATGAAGACCTTGTCAAGGCGAATATTGAAGCAGAAACGAGCAACAGGCTCAAGAGCAGTTTCCTGGCAAACATATCGCACGAGATCAGAACCCCATTGAACAGTGTTGTAGGTTTTTCAAATCTGCTTCTTTCTGAAGACCTCACGAGTGAAGCAAAGGAAGAGTATATAGAACATATCAACCATAACAGCGAGAAACTGCTTCAGATAATTGGCGATATTATTGACCTTTCGAGGCTCGAAAGTTCCCAGATAGAGATTAATTATGAAGAATCATCTATCCATGATATCGTACACGAGGTCGTAAATGAAGCACGTCAGCAGATCAGGAGGAATGAGAAATCGATTATGCTCGACGTGAAGAATGGCCTTGGTGAAAACAGCGACCTTATTTTCACTGACAAAATATGGCTTAAAAGGGTACTCTGCCACCTTATGGATAATGCAGTTAAATTCACCCTCGACGGCGCTGTGGATATTTCCTATTACAGGGAGAATGATGAGCTTTTCTTCAAGATAAAAGACACCGGTATAGGTATAAACAAGGAAAACCTGTCGCGTATCTTCGAACAATTCCGGCAGGAAATCGACGGGCACCACCGGCCTTTCGAAGGACTGGGAATTGGCCTCACACTTGCAAAAGAGGTCGTGGAAAGGATGGGTGGAAGGATAGATGTGGAATCGGAAAAAGGCGTAGGGTCAATATTCACATTCTCAATTCCTTACCGTCCGGCAGGAAGCACAAGAAGCCGTATCCGGTCAATGATTGCCGACCAGATCGCAGCGCCGATTAACTGGACAGGAAAAAAATGTCTTCTTGTTGACGATAACAAAGATATCCTGATCTACCTTAACAGGATACTGCTCGATACAGGGATAACGGTGCTGATGGCCCGTTCAGGAATTGAAGCCGTTGAAGCTGTTACAAGCAACAACGATCTCGACGTGATAATACTCGATATGCAGATGCCCGAAATGAACGGCATTGAAGCAACAAAAGAGATCAGGAAGAGAAGGAAAGATATTCCCATTATTGCCCAGACAGCATTTATCTTCGAGGACGATAAGGATATAATCCTGGAAGCCGGCTGCGATGCCTGCCTGATAAAGCCGATACGCCAGGAACATCTTCTTGCTGTGATGAGATCGTTTGTAAAATCGAACTGATATTTTCATCATTTCCGGTTCACCCTTACATTACATTTTACACGAAATTTTGTTCGTCACGATGCATTATTGGCGAAGTGTTAATGAGTTGAAAATTCTTATTACATTGCATTTCACTTCCACACGATGCAAGCCCTTTTTGCCGATATAATTATTCCTGTTGCCATCAAAGGTCGCTTCACTTACAGCATCCCGGAGAGACTGGCAGCGCGGGCAAAAACCGGAACCAGGGCCACTGTTCAGCTTGGAAATAAGAAACTTTATACCGGGATTATCTGCAGGGTCCATAATGAGACACCGGAATATAAAAACATCCGTCCTCTGATAGATGTAACAGATAATGAGTCACTTGTAAACGAGAAACAGCTTAGGTTCTGGAGGTGGCTTTCAGACTATTACATGTGTACCGAGGGAGAGGTTATGAATGCTGCATTGCCCTCTGTATTCCTGCCTGAAGGTGTGACTTCATCGCCCATGCCTGAGAGATATAAACCCCGGGAGGAGACTTATATCATTCTTTCGAAACAATATTCCGACGATGAGCTTAACAGCCTGCTTGACATGATGAAAAAGGCTCCCGGCCAGACCTCTCTTATCAATACATTTCTTTATATGACAGGATACACGGCGGGATCAGAATTAACACCTGTCAGGAAATCACTGCTGCTGAAGGAGTCTGGTTCAACGCCGGCAATAATTTCTTCGCTGGAAAAGAAAGGGATAATAAGATCTTTTCAGATGGAAGTTGGCCGGCTGAAACAGTACGACGACCTTCTGTATCCACCCAGGGAACTAAGTGATATCCAGAAGAGTGCTTTCGCCTCGATAAAAGAACATTTCGCTGAAAGAGATATTGTACTTCTTCACGGGATAACATCGAGCGGCAAGACGGAAATCTATATTCACCTGATCAGTGAGCAGCTTAAACAAGGAAAGCAGGTTCTTTATATGCTTCCTGAGATCGCTCTTACCTCGCAGATAATCGTTCGTCTTCAGAAGCATTTTGGTGATGTAACAGGAGTCTATCATTCGCGTTTCAGCGACCAGGAAAAGGCTGAGATATGGAAGAAGGTGGCAGATAAAGATCCGGACAAGGGCTTCAGGCTGGTACTGGGAGTGAGATCTTCAATATTCCTTCCCTTCAGTAACCTTGGCCTGGTGTTAGTCGATGAAGAGCACGACAGTTCCTATAAGCAGCACGATCCGGCACCGCGATACCATGCACGCGACTCAGCCATCGTACTGGCAGGATATCATGGTGCCAAAACACTCCTCGGCTCGGCATCGCCTTCGGTTGAAAGCTATCATAATGCTCTTGGCGGTAAATACGGTCTTGTGGAGCTAAAAGAGCGATATGGATCTATCAGGCTGCCTGAGATCATTGTCGGAAACACCAGGGAAGCATACAGAAAGAAACTGATGGTATCCCATTTTACACCGGAGCTTCTTTATGCAATGGACACAGCCCTGAGTAAAAATGAACAGGTAATACTGTTTCAGAACAGGAGAGGCTTTTCGCCATACCTGGAGTGTCCGGAATGTGGATGGATACCTGTATGTACACAGTGCGCCGTGAACCTGACTTATCACAAGGGAATCAACAGGCTTGTCTGCCATTATTGTGGTTATAACACTCATGTTGATTCCAGGTGCGGGAGTTGCGGTTCTCCGGGACTGGCTACGAGGGGTTTCGGAACAGAAAAGATTGAGGATGAAATCAAGATAGTATTCCCGGGAGCCAGGGTGGAACGGCTGGACCAGGATTCTACAAGAGGCCGTAACTCCTTCGGCAGGATAATTAAAGCTTTTGAAGAGGGAAGAACGGATATCCTCATAGGTACCCAGATGATCTCTAAAGGGCTTGACTTCGAGAATCTTACAGTGGTAGGGATACTCAACGCCGATAATATGCTGAACTTCCCCGACTTCAGGGCTCATGAAAGAAGTTTCCAGCTGATGGAGCAGGTCAGCGGCAGGGCAGGAAGGAGGAAAAAGCAGGGAAAGGTAATTATCCAGACTGCCGATCCTTCGCACAGGGTCATTAGACTTGTACTGCGACACGATTATGAAGGAATGTATAAGATCCAGGCCGGGGAAAGGATGACATTTTCATATCCTCCGTTCTGCAGGATGGTGAGGATAAACCTGAAACATCACGACAGGGCTCTTCTCAACAACTTTGCCGACGTTTTTGGAAACGACCTGAGAAGCATTTTCGGGAAAAGTATCCTTGGACCCGAATTTCCTGTTATCTCACGAATACAACTCTGGTACATCAAAACGATCCTTGTGAAAATTGATAAAGAGAGATCTCTGGGAAAGGCAAAGGGGATGATCAGATTAGCAATTGAAAGGCTTGAAAAGGAAAAAGGTGCAAGCGGATTGCGGATAGCGATTGATGTTGATCCTTATTAAATGGTACGATGGTACGATGGTGCGGAGGTACGACGGGATGAACAAAAAGATATCCTTCTGCAAAAAGTTACTAAATTTGAATATTTAAACAGCTTCTATGAAAATTGAAGTATCGAACGGTGAAATAATTGATAAACTGACAATCATCCAGATTAAGCTGGAAAGGATAAAGGATGACGCCAAGCTGAAGAACCTCCGGAGGGAATTTGATATACTTACCGAGGCAGCATCTTCGATCTTAAGCACCAGCGATCCGCTTTATAAATCTCTGTATGATGTAAATTGCGAATTGTGGGACATTGAGGATCATATACGCGACCTGGAAAGAAATAAAGATTTCGGGAAAGACTTTACGGAGACTGCACGATCGGTATATATTAAAAACGACAGACGTTCCGAAATAAAAAGGATGATAAACATAAAGACCTCATCAGGACTTATCGAGGAGAAATCGTACGAAAAATACTAAGATGCATCTGTTAGTCATCAGAACCTCAGCTATGGGTGATGTGGCGCTGACTACCCCGGTTATCCGCGGCTTCAGGGCGCAATACCCCGATGTAACGCTGACTTTGGTGACACAAAAGGCATTTGAGCAATATTTTTACTCGATTAATAATATTGATTTTTTCTTCCCCGATTATAGAACCAGGCATAAAGGCTTCATAGGTATTTTCAGGCTTTACCGCGATCTCAGGAAGGAAAGCCGGGCAGATATGGTGATCGACCTTCATGATGTGCTGAGAACAAAAATACTCAGGATATTATTTGCCCTGGCCGCCGTACCATGCAGAGTCATTGACAAGGGCAGGAGAGATAAAAGGGAGGTAATACGTGGCCGTCATAGGAAGCCGCTGAAACATTCAGTCGAAAGGTATGTCGATGTCTTTGCTGCTGCAGGCTTTCCCGTAGTGCCTGCAGATGTTCCGTGCATAATACCTTCAGCCGCTGCGCTCGAAGAAGTCTCGCATCTGCCGTATAGAAACGATGAACTGAACATCGGTGTTGCCCCATTCACACGTCATTCCATAAAATCGTGGCCCGAGGATCGGATTGTCAGGCTGGTAAAGCTTATCGCAGGAAGGCGCAATACAAAAGCCTGGCTCTTTGGCGGCCCCGATGAGAAAGAGAAGCTTAGCAGGCTGGCATCACAGGTGCCTGGTTCATTTATTGTCACAGGTGCAATGAGCCTGGCCGGTGAGCTGGCCCTGATGGGAAAGCTTGACTTTATGATCTCCATGGATTCGTCGAATATGCACATGGCAGCACTCACCGGCACCAGGGTAATCTCGATCTGGGGAGCGACGGATCCTCTTTCCGGATTCCCGGCATGGCAGCAACCCGATGAATGTTCTGTAAGGATACCTGTTGAGGAGCTTACCTGCCGGCCATGCACTGTATATGGAAAAGGTACCTGCCGGCGAGGCGACCTGGCCTGCCTTAACTGGCTGACACCTGAGATGGTTTTTGAAAGACTGACCAGATTGAATATGATATAAATTGAAAATTTAGAAATGAGAAATTCAAAATATTTATTGGCCATCTTATTGATTATTAGTGGTTGTAATCAGACTGCAGAGAAAAGGATTGAATTTGATCCTGCCGAACTTGTCAATCCACTCATGGGTACTGATTCAGAATACAGGCTTTCGCATGGCAACACATATCCTGCCATAGCCCTCCCCTGGGGAATGAACTTCTGGACGCCGCAGACACGGACCATGGGAAACGGATGGACATACGCCTACGACGACAATAAGATAATGGGTATCAAGCAGACACACCAGCCCAGTCCATGGATCAACGATTATGCAGCTTTCTCGCTGATGGCAGTAACAGGATCAATAAAGGTGCGCGAGGATGAAAGGGCCTCCTGGTTCTCCCATAAGGCGGAGGTGGCAAAACCATTTTATTACAGTGTTTACCTGGCCGACTATGATGTCACCGCTGAAGTTACTCCTACCGAAAGAAGTTCCCTCTTCAGGTTCACCTTCCCCCGCAGCGATTCATCTTTTATTATCCTCGACGGTTATAACCGTGGCTCGATGGTAAAGATCATCCCTGCCGAACGGAAAATAATAGGGTGGTGCCGTAATAACAGGGGAGGCGTTCCATCGAATTTTCATAATTATTTTGTCGCCGTTTTTGACAAAGACTTTTCTTATTCCGGAACTTTTCATGGCGATACTCTTGTCGCCGGCGTACTCGAACAGAAAGGATATCATTCCGGCGCTGTTGTAGGATTCCATACCAGCGAAGGAGAAAAGATCAATGTTCGTGTGGCCTCATCATTTATCAGTCCCGAGCAGGCTGAGCTAAATCTTCAGCGTGAAACAGGAGGCAAGGACTTTGAGGTAGTCATGGAAGAAGCAAAGAACACCTGGAACCTGGAGCTTGGAAAAGTAAAGGCAGAGGGTGGAGATAAGGATCAGCTGAGAACTTTTTATTCATGTCTCTACAGGATGATCTTGTTCCCGAGGTCGTTTTATGAGATAAATGAAAAAGAAGAGGTAGTTCATTATAGTCCTTATAACGGCCAGGTCCTGCCCGGCTACATGTTTACTGACAATGGTTTCTGGGACACGTTCAGGGCTCTCTTTCCCTTCACCACAGTAATGTACCCGTCGATGAATGCAAAGATCATGGAAGGACTGGTAAACACGTATAAGGAGAGCGGCTGGCTGCCTGAATGGGCTAGTCCTGGGCACAGGGACTGCATGATCGGTTCCAACTCTGCTTCGATAATTGCAGATTCATACCTGAAAGGGATAAGGGGGTATGATATTGAAACACTCTATGAGGCGGTCAAAAAGAACTCAAGAGGTGTAGGGCCGGTTTCTTCTGTCGGGAGGTTGGGAGCTGATTATTATAATCTGCACGGGTACGTACCTTATAATATCGGGATAAACGAAAGTGTTG
>JAKLFN010000092.1 GCA_022711195.1 Bacteroidota bacterium | reverse complement strand
TGCCCGCTTTTCGCAGAGCGAAGATTAATCCATCCGGTGATTGTAAGCGATTCCTCGCCCGAAACTGCCTCGCCCGGGATTGTAATATAGGTTTCGCTTTCGCCCGAAAGGGCAAGAACATTGCCGAAGAGACTGTCAGGGATGAATCTGAAGTCAGTCCCCTGCATGATGCCATGAAGGTTGTTACGCGACCAGTCCCTTACATCCCCCTTGAACTGGTACCGTGAGATCAGTCCGGTTTCGCCTATCCCGTCAAGGATCTGGTCACCGTCCTGTGCTACGGCAGGGGCGCTCCCCAACGCACATAGACTCAATACAATTCCAATAAACAGCCGGTTAATTTTCATAATCAGTTTCTTTTTTTATTGCGTATTTATTAATAAGTGAAGCTTGTTTCTTAATTCCCGAGGTCCAAAATACGAGTTATTGTTAAAGTACCCTGTCCCGCCCATGCCAATAATGTGTTAAAAATAAATAAAAAATGTGTTTTTTACACTTATTAATTCAAATGTTGGGATAATCAAGAATCATTACAGCAGACGCGGGAGTGTTATTTTATGATTATCCGCGGCGTAACTACCTGATCCAGTTTATGATCTCGTCTTGCGCTTTACGGGGCGATGCACCTGAGACGGCGTCGGTGCCTTTCTCGGTGTTGCCCACCCTGAGCATTATGACAGGTGTGAATCCTTCGGGTATCTTCAGTGCCTCACCTTTACTTCTGGCCGCGGCTATGGGACCGCCGTAGATCCTTGCACCGAGACCCATCGATGTTGCAGCGACGAACATATTCTGTGTCGTCAGTCCGCAGTCGAAATCGGGAGTGCTGCCCGACTGTGACACTTTGCCCGAGATCACAATGATCACGTTGCCAGGTGTGATGTTGGGGATGATCTCCTTCATAAGAGTCTCGTTCTTCAGCACAGTGAAGTGCCATGGCTGCCCGTTGCGTGAGCTGGGTGCCTTGACGCCACACTGCAGTATCATTTCAATCTGCTGGTCGGAGACAGGCACATCGGTATAGTTGCGGGGCGACCATGCCGAGAGGAGCAGGTCTGTGACCGAATTGCCTGACGTCTGGGCGAGTGCGCTGCCGGATCCCATAATCATAAGTGTAAGAATCAACGAGATTGTTCTTGTTTTCATGACCGGAGTACTTAATTAATGTGTTGTTTAATTTATAGCTGAAGATAGTTAAAATATCTTCATATGGGGCGCATCCCTCAGGCTTACGGCTAAGTTAGGTTATTCAATTGAAGGTTTAGTCATCGACCAGTGGCTGTGGATTATTTTCCACTCATCATCTTCTTCCAGCCTGTACACCTCTGTGCAATTCTCCTTCCAGAGTGTATCACCTGAGTTTGTTTGCAGATTGTAAGTCAATACTGCAATTGTCCCGGTTGATTGTACAGCGGGATTTATGATTTCGAATTTGTCCATCTTCACCGTTCCGCGCATACTTTCATACAACTCCTTAATAGTGTCCCAGCCGTCAAGCCGCCTTTCATGTGCAGGATCGAAATAGGTGAAGTCCTTCGAATAAAGTTCGAGATAGGGGGTGGGATTACCCTCAAGCCAGGCTTCGAGAGCCTTTGTCTCCAGAGCGATGATTGTTTTTGTAACATTAAGCTTATCCATGATATTTAAATGATTGAAATTCTGTGTTGGCAGGTACAATTATCATTTACTCTTTCCTTCCGGAGGTTGTGGAATTGTGGTTCACCACAACCTGCTTGATAGTATTGAAATACTCCTTCAGCGAAAAGCTTTCATGTGAAGAGTCATCATTGACCTGCAGAGCCAGGGATATCTTATAATCGGGCAGATACTGGACATATGTAATGTAACCCGGACAGAAGCCGGTATGCCCGTAATATTTAATCCCGTAAGTATTGGCGATGAAACTGCCCAACCCATATCCGGCATCTTCAAACAACGTGGTTTTGTACGGCGCCGGGGTCAGCATCAGCTTCAGTGTTTCCGGTTTCAGAACGCTCCCTCCGTATAACTGGCTGGCCCACAGGGTCAGGTCAGACACCGTTGAGGCGAGACCACCGCCGGTCCATTCCATCTGGGGATTAAAGGCATACAGGCTATCATTCAGTACCCTGTGAGGAAGCAGAAATTCCTCAGTAAGATTAGTATAGCCGGGTATTAACCCCGGAATTGATCTCCTGTCAGAGTGGAATGTGTGCTCCAGGCTGCATGGACCAAGTATCATCTCATCAAGCACATCGTAGTAGGTCCGGCCAGTCACTTTTTCAATGATAAGACCCAGTATCAGGTAATGTGAATCGGCATACGCCCACCCTTCACCGGGAGGGTTAGTCGGAGGCATGTCACTTATAAAAGCAAGTCGCTCCTTAACACTCCACTCTTTATCCGGATTTTCCTTTATTGCCTCCCACAGCTCCTTCTGATATACATACTCGGGGACGCCGGCAGTGTGGTTCATAAGCATCTCAACTGTTATATCCGGTGCATTCTGAACCTTCTGAAACCAGTTCGCATCCGGTAAATATGAGATAGCTTTTGCCTTCAGATCGATGAGCCCCTGCTCGTACAGCTTCAGAATGACGGCAGCCACATATGTTTTTCCCACACTGCCTGACAGCATGATATCGTCAGGTTTCATCGCGATTTTGTTCTCCACATCTGCCAGCCCTGAAGCAAGAGAAAGATTTGTCCCGTCACCGAACCTGACCGAAAGAGTGACACCCGGTACAATCTGGTTTTCAGTCAGTGAATCCAACCTGGCCTGTAACAGCCCGGTCATTTCCAAATTTGAATTAGTTTTCGCCTGCTTGTTACCGTTACATGAAACCAGCAATAAGCCAAGGGCTGTTGCCATCATTAATCCCGGCATTCCGACTTTTTGCATAATCATCTTCTCAATAGGAATTCAGTGTGTATAATGGCTGAACAATACAGTTCAGAACCTGACATTTTCTCTCAGCTCTTCAATTACCGAGGTGCTGATCCAGTAGATATCGGAGCTTCCGTTTTGATGGGAGTTGTGGAAGTTCTGAAGTGATTCCGTACTTAACTTCCCGGGGCTCGTGCTGCCCATCCGGTCGGACATAAGGAAGAGGTACTTCCCGTCCGCAGAGACTGATGCAGACCATTCTCTTGAAAAGGAGGTATTGATTGCCGGTCCCATATTCATTGGCTGGCTCCAGTTGTCGAGGCTGTCGCGGAACGAGATATAATAATCAGTGGCGCCATAACTGTCGGGCATACCGTATGCCGGAATAATTATATAACTCTCATCGGCGGCAACAAATGCATTGTACCTTGCCCTGCCGATGTTTACGTTCGGCCCAAGCTTCTCAGGCACCTGGTATGCTCCGCCAACAGGCCTGGAGCGATAGATGAACTCTTCGTTGGCCACAGTATCCAGGTGAGTGTAGTAAATGGTTCCGTCACGCGTTACGGACGGGAAGTATTCTTTGCTCTTTGTATTTACAGGGGCACCCAGGTTCCGGGGCTCCGACCATCTGCCATCTGTTTTTGTGCACACCCAGATGTCTTCATTGCCCGTCTTGGCAGAGTCCGCAGGCATGTTTGAGATGAAGTATAACTTTACCCCGTCAGGTGAAATATGAGGTTCAACATACTTATATGCCGGATCGGTACAATACTCAAAAACCGCGGGGGAATACCACACATCATCACTCCGCCGGGAGTAAAAAATAGTAACATACCTGAAATTGCCTGCCTCGCGGCAGAAGAAGATCTCATTGCCGTCAGGAGTGATGGCGAAATCGCGCTCATTCATGCCTGTCGATATTATGCCCGGGGCGAAGAGCCTGACGCTGTCACCCGGAGGTGTCTGTCCGTAGTAATCACCCCTGCTTAACGGGACATCGCCGGATTCCCGACTGTCAGGTCCGCAGGCAGTTATTGACATGATAGCAACCATAAACATATAATACACGATGTCCTTCATATTGCTTTATTTATACCCAGATCCTATTTTTATTTTGAACTTCTGTCAGTGCTATTCTTATTTTACTGAGTGGTTGAGGTGCCCTTTTCACGTAAGGCTGTAATCAGTATGCCGATTACCAAAGTTAATGAAATCCAGATCCAGAAACGTGGCTGTGTCACACCATCCTGCATGTTAAATGTAGGCATTACCGGGATGAAGGCATTGGCCAGTCCGTGAGAGTATAGTCCTGAAAATGGCCTGTTGCCTGAGATCTTCCGGATCCACGAAAATATGAAAGAATACCCGGTCATCAGAAGTATGAATCCTCCGAAATTCATATGACTTTGAGTTGTGCCGGTAATGAACCATGTCGGGATATGCCATAAAGTCCAGATGACCCCAAGGATTATGTTTGCGTACCATATTCCGAATTTTTTTTCAAGAATTGGAAGAGCATAACCCCGCCACCCGAATTCTTCCTGACCGCCGCCAAGAAAGATCATAAACAGTAAAACGGGAATAAAAACCCATATGGAAGGCAGTAACATTGGCAATCGTTTTTCACCGGACAACTCAGGGAAAAACCAGGCAACAAATGTGCTGCCACCAAAGATTATTATTGGAACAACATAACTCTTCCAGCCTGATTTGAAATCCAGAAAGCCTTGCAGGAACTTTTTTGCGGAGCCTTTGCCTTGTTCGTGTCGCAAAGAGCAAAGCGCAGCGGCAAGCGGTCCGAAAGCCCCCAGCATAATAACGGGGACCCTGACCGCTGACAGAAGCTTCTCTGAAATTGAAATTATGTTCAGACTGCCAAGGACAAGAGGTGTCCATAGCACCCATGAAAATATAAAAGTGACCAGGAAAAAGCGGACCGGGAACTTTATATTTTTATTCATCGCTCAAGCATACTGGAGAGATTCCTCCTGAAAGAGTAGGGCATAGGCTCCGAGTAACCGAAACGGATCAACAGCAGCGGAGTCAGGTCCCGGAGGTTAAAGTCCCGGATCAGTTTTTCACGTACCTGCAGTTCCTCGCATGGCATGTTGAGATGGGCATGACTTATATTGTTTTCTGTTGCAAGCAGTCCGAACCGCTGGAATGACTGCCCGAGCTTTATCCAGTGAACCGGATCGTTCTTTTCAACCATAAACAGGGCAAACCCGGCAGAAGCACTGATCAGCTTTCTCAGCCGCTTTTCCTCGGAGCCGGCAGAAACGAAATTCTTCATTATTATTTTCCCGAGAAAACGCCCGGTAGCTGGTAAACCCATTGAAGCTGACCAGATGCCGTCACCTTTTGTCATCACCTCTTTTTCACTGAAACGTATCCAGTTGACAAGCTCGTTGACAAACTCGTTATTGCTGAATTGCCGGCTGTTACCCTCAATAATATACGGAATAAGAGATTCTGTTTCCTCCCCGGAAATGAAAAGCCTGACATGAACTCCTTCAGTCTCTTCAAATAATCCCTTCAACAGGTCGTTCGGAACCTTTTCCGGTTTGAATTTACCCCGCGTTACCTGTCGTTTTGCTATATAGCCGAGCAGCCCCGGTTTATCTGTTCCCGGTGCCGCTGAAAGCTTAACCGTAATCTGAGGTTGCCTTTCATCACCGGTAAATTCAGTTTCCGTTTGAAAACCAAATTCATTCGCCGCAATAATCAGGTTCTCCAGCGCACAACCCAGGCTTATATAAAGGGCATGATTATCACGATCAACAACAGGCAAAGCCCTTGTGAAGTCCGGCAATATCGAAATACTTTCATTCCCGGTTTTAAATATCCACGGCTGCGTATTATGTCCTGATGGGGCCATTGCCGCGTATTTCAGGATCTTTAAAAGTGATTCTTCAGGTATCATATTGGTGGATTTAATTAATCTTGTATTGCAGTCCGAAATTTAAGAAGCCCCGGACTATCTGCCAGGTGACTTTGAGAACGTTGTTCAGGATGTGTGATAAAGCCTTTAAAATAATAATTGCTGTTATTGCCATATTCGGTATTTGAAATTGTTCGGGACAAAAATACCGGGCAGATGTCAGGTCAAAGTCTCAGGAGGCATTCCGGAAGTTCCACTTTACGGAAAAAAGAGTCTCACTTTTTATGAGACCGCTCAATATAGTCAGTTGGAGACATACCTTCAAACTTCCTGAAGGCCCTGTAAAATGAGGCTTTTGAGTTGAATCCGCAGTTATAGGCTATGCCCATAATGGAGAGATGATTGTTCGCCTTTAAGATGGACTGAATTTTAAACTCCTCAATCCTGTACTTATTGATGAAATCGAAGAAATTCTGTTTAAGCCGGGAGTTGAGCACTTCTGAAAGAAATTCAATCTTGACATCAAGCAACTCACTCAGCCTCGAAATAGTAATTTCCGGATCAAGGTACGGCTGCTTCTCCTCCATATTCCGGATGAGCGTTCTTATAAAGGCATCGTCCGTGGTTATGGCAGGGGAGGGGATTTCATTAGAAGCCGGTTCAACATCTGACTTCCGGGTTACTCCCATACTGTTTATGAAGATATTGCCCTGACGTATCCCGAAGTAACCAAGAAACAGGACATATACTGTTGCAAAGATGTTTGTCAGAAACATCAGGTATTTATATGTCGCGAAGTGGAAGATCAGGTCAAGGGTGAAAAGAGCCACGTTGACTGAATAACATATCAGTGCGGCAATTGTGAGTGCATTCAGCCATCCCAGATCAATATCTTCAATTTTGGAGTATTGCTGCATCAATTTGTCACGTCTCCTCCTGATCAGGCTGAGTGCCCAGCTGTTGTAGCTGATGGTTGACACACCAATAGCCAGAACTGTAATTTTATACGAGATCATTTCTTTGAAAAGGTCATTTTCAAGAAACAGGATCTTTTCCGGGACAGTCAGACTTATAAAATTGAAATACTGGAAAACCGAAAAGAAGATGAAGGGGATGAAGTGAAGGAGGTACAGGGGTTTGAACCTGAAATCAGGATCAGACAGGCTCTTTATGTAAAACCACAGTGCCGGGCCGTGAAGAAAAAGGAATAACCAGCTTATATTGGTTATTGCAGAGTATGCTGGGTTATTTTTTAAGTTCTGTAATTCAAGATAAACACTCCCGATGCTGATTGCGTACAGCATGAATATTACCCCGAGAAGATAATCCGGAAGTGATTTATTCTTTTTCCCGAGCAGCAACAGAAGGAGGAATATGGATTCGAAAGTCCCGATTATAAAAACATACTCCATCTCTGTCGTCAATAAATGCTTCTATAAAAGTAAGGATTTGATAAGGCAAAGACGAGATCAATTGACAGCGGTTAATAAAAATCGGGAATGCCGGGCTTATATCCTGCTCCAGGATGATTGCATTACGGGATATTTTGCTGAGCCAGGGTTAATTATTGCATTCCACGGAGGACAAAAGAAACTGCTGTTTTTAAAGGTTGAAAAGATATTGCAGCTTTACAAAGTCCTGGTGCCCTGTGGTCCTGTATATATTACCCTCATCCTGGTTGTATTCAAGATAGGCCATGGTCATGCCCTCACAGAATTCAGAGGTTTTGTGGAAGGATTGGTCTGTGTACAACGATTTAGATCCACTGTTGAACTCCTGGCTGAGGTTGTCAATTATTTCGATACCGGTGGCTTGGTATAATGCTATTTTTTCGTGAACCAGGGGAAGAACGAACTGATTTTCTGAATGTATTCGCGGTATTGCGGCTTCGACTCATTTAAAGTCTTTTCGAGCAGGGCGATACCTGACCCAGTTGACGATCTCCTCTTTTGCCTTGCGTGGTGATGCACCCGAGACGGCGTCAGTGCTTTTCTCGATGTTGCCCACGCGGAGCATTATGACAGGGGTGGTTTTGTAAGCCACCAGTGACTGAGGATGATCTTCCATTCGTTGTTTTTCTCAAGCCTGTACGCCTCGGTGCAATTTTTCTGAAGACGGAGATATCACAGAGTCTCCATATTGTCTCAGTCCTCTTTCCTGTATTTTTCTATCAGTTTATTAATCGCATCAAGTGGCAGGCTGGAATTTGCCTGTTTAAGTGTTTCCAAAAGGTACACACCCCTCTCCACGTTAATCAGATTTTGTTCGACAAGTCTTTCAATTACCCAAATTGTGCCATGTACTTCGACACCCTGATTTTCAGCTTCTAGTCTCAATTTTCTGTCGCCGGTAAGGAGTGGACAATCCAGTTTCAGTGCTTTCCATAATACAGATTTGTCTGTGATACCCTTAAAATTCTTACTCGTTTTAAACGCTTCGATTTCGCTGATATCATCAGAATCGAACTCAATTACAGTCAGTTCTTTTGCCCGAACGAAGACTTCAACTGCTTCCTTCTGATCAGATAGCTTAATTTCCT
>JAKLFN010000091.1:255-8404 GCA_022711195.1 Bacteroidota bacterium | reverse complement strand
GAAAGCTTTTGGAAAGGAAGGGTCTGTAGGACAGGCAAATAACAACTGGTACAGCCGTCTTCCGGCTTATGTTTATACCGTTAAGAAAGATCCTGCCTGGGCAGATAAATCATGGCAATGGTTCCTGAACAGCACAAATGGAACTCAATTTGAAACCAGAACACTAAAAGGAGATATGGTCTTAAAAGTACTCGAAGAGGCACCGTCAGTAACAACCAATACAACAGCCCAATGGTGCCTTAATGCAATTGAGATTCTCGAAATGGCAGGTGACAGAATACCATCCGAACATCCACTCTGGAAAAAGTAACATGTATTACAAATTATAATACTCTTTAATCCTAACAAAAACCTTACGCTATGAAAAAAAGCCGAATCTTATTAATTCTTGTCGCAATGCTCCTGCCGGGATTCCTGACGCCGGTGGCTGTATCGCAGATTGGAAAACGTTTTCCGTCGGAGAAAAAAGTAATTGAAGATCCTGTAACAGGCACACCACTGACTTTTCTGACAAGCAAGCCGGGAATGGGTGACTCAAAGATTTACCAGACACATCCACAGTGGACCTTCGATGGAAAATGGGTAGTATTCCGTTCGAACAGAGTCCCTGGTGAGGGAATGGCAGTGAATGAGGAAACCGGAGTGATCATACAGATCACCGAGGGAGGATATTCAGGTTCTCTCAATGTCAGCCGGAAAGCATTAAAACTTTATATTATGAGAAGGCTTGCCGAACCGGATAATTCGGGTAATCGTTCAGCTGCTCCGCAAGGAAGGAATCAAAGGACGGCAGGCACTCAGAGCCAACCGGCTCCCGGTGGAGCACAGGGTGGACGTCCGCAAGGTATGGTAAGAATGCCCGGTGGGCCTGTTCAGATAATTGAAGTTGACCTTGGTAAAGTATTCTCTGACAGTGAAGCAGGCAAAATGCAGAAAGCCCCATCTTATGAAAGGATTTGCGGAACAATACCTGGCGAAATGGAACCAGGCGATATGGCAATCGACGCCAATGAAGATTTTGCCTACTTCAGGATTGGAACGACCGAAGCCGGAAAATATCGCCCTGCTGTTGTCCCAAATCCTGAAGTATTTGTCGGGCGCACAGGTGGACAGAGTCAGTCAGGTCTGGCAAGCATGAACCTCAAGACCGGCGAGATAAAATTCGTCGTCGCCGTACCATTTCCAATTGGACATGTACAGACTAATCCTTTTGTTCCTGGCGAAATAGTCTTTTGCTGGGAAACAGGCGGTAAGGCACCACAGCGAACATGGACAGTTGCTGCGGATGGTTCTGGTCTTCGCCCTGTATACAAAGAGTCAGAATATGAATGGATAACCCACGAAGCCGTAATAACACCCGATGAGGTGGCATTTTATATCATGGGCCACAGACCTGTTGGAATGTCCTATGAAACTGATCCGGCCGCTCCGCCTCAGGTAAACGATCCCAGGAACCCGGGTCAGCAAAAAGAGTGGGGGCCTTCAGGAACAAGAGAAAAACCAACCGGTCTCGGTGTCGTTAACCTGAGAACAAAGGAAATGAGAATTGAAGGCCAGACAAAAAGCGGCAGCGGATTATGGCATGGAAGCGGATCGGCTGATGGACGCTGGCTCGTAGGTGACGATTTTTCAAGAAGCATATATCTAATTGACAGAAATACCAGCGAAATGCTTATGATCTCCACTGGACATAAAGAAACAGCGCAGGACCATACCCATCCCAGTTTCAGTCCTGACGGTACAAGAATAGAAATTCAGTCAGCAATGCTTTCAGAGGATGGACGTTCGATGAATATTTGTATAATCCCTGTGCCCAAAAGCTGGCTTAACAGGACATATTCAAAAACCGCACCTAGATAAAAATTTTTCAATAACCTATCCTTAAAATTTATGCCTATGAAAAAACCTGATCCTTTAAAGAGAATGAAAATCCCACGTAATTCTAATAAACTAACTAAACGTACTTAAACTATGAAAAACAAATTCAACCATCTACAAACAAACCCGTTCACGGGATTTGTTCTGGAACATGGCTTCATCACCAGGATCATGACTGTGATCTTAATTCTGCTGTTACTTCAGCTGAATACTGGATATTCAGGTGCATACGGACAACAGCAAATTACAGTTACCGGAAAAGTAATCGACAAATCCGGAACCGCACTGCCTGGGGTATCTGTAGCTGTTAAAGGTACCATGCTTGGGGCCGTGACCGATATTGCAGGTAACTATTCTATTTCCAATGTACCTGCAAATTCAGTGCTTGTCTATTCATTTATCGGTATGACCACTCTTGAGGTACCAATTAACGGAAGAGTCAAAGTTGATGCAACTCTTGAAGAGGAAGCAGTCGGGCTCAATGAAGTAGTGGTAATCGGCTATGGTTCTCAGAGAAAAAAAGATGTTACAGGGTCAGTCGCATCTGTTACCGGTGACAAACTTGTTGAAGTAGCCACATTCAACCCTGCACAGGCTCTTCAGGGGAAGGCTTCAGGCGTAGTTGTTCAGCAGACAAATGCAAAACCGGGTGAAGACCCCAGGGTCATGATCCGTGGTAACCGTTCACTTTCTGCCACAAACGAACCTCTCTATGTTGTCGACGGCATTCCTCTTGTCTCAGGATACAGTGAGATCCCGCAATCAAACATCGCCTCAATAGATATTCTCAAAGATGCATCGGCAACCGCTATCTATGGATCACGCGGCGCAAACGGTGTTATCCTAATAACAACAAAGAAAGGGATGTCGGGTAAACCTGTCATTGAATATAATGCATATTATGGAATTCAGAAGCCCAGGAAACTTGTAGAACTCTTCGATGCTGCTGAATGGGTCGAGCTTATCAGGGAAGCATATCGTACAACAGGCGCCTATCCTGCAACGCCCACATGGGAGAAAGATCAGATCATGATGCCGGTTGCACAGGAGACAGATCCTTATGGCATCGCATATAAGATACAGAATGCTTACGATACTGATGGTTCATGGCATCCCGAAAGGCTTGAAACTGTCGACTGGATGGGCGAGGTAATGCGTACCGGCCAGGTAACTAACCATGAAGTAAGCATCAGGGGAGGTACTGAGAACCTTAAGACATATGCATCTGCTACTTACTATAATGAGCTTGGTCTTGTCGAAGGCCAGGACTATTCACGATACTCTGTACGTGTCAATTTTGACTGGGATGTCAGCAAAATACTGACATTTGGCGGTTCAACGTCATTCTCTCATGTTAACAGAAGTGATGGAACAAACCTGTTCAGCATGTGCCAGTCGATCTCTCCTCTGGCAAATATCAGGTATGAAGACGGATCACTAATCGGCCGTCCGGGGAATGATACCCAGCTTTGGAATCCCGTTTGGAATATTAATGAATATATGAACGAATATAAGAAAGACCGCTTCCTTGGTAGTTATTACCTGGAAATAAAGCTGCCTTTTGATTTTAAATTCCGATCAAATTTCGGTCTTGATATAGGCCCATATCAGCGTCAGGCATTCTACGGTTCAATGAGTTCCGACCGTCAGGGAGGACTTCCCCGTGCAACAAATGGCGGAGGAACCAGCACAATGTATACCTGGGAAAACCTTCTGTACTGGAACAAAACAATTGGACAGCATGCTTTTGGACTGACACTTCTCCAGTCAATACAGGAGGAGCAATCCGAAACAAATAATATAAGTGTACAAGACCTCGCATATGCTACACAGCTCTGGTACAATGTTGGAAGTGCACCCACAATCTCGGGTGTGAGCAGCAGCTTTACAAAATGGCAGATAGCATCATTCATGGGAAGATTGAACTACACGTTAAGAGATCGTTACCTTCTGACCGTATCTGCGAGATATGACGGATCATCGCGGCTTTCACCTGGTAATAAATGGGTTCTCTTCCCTTCAGCTGCACTTGCCTGGAGAATAACAGAAGAAGACTTCATGCAGAATCTCACCGTAATGAACAACCTTAAGGTCAGGTTAGGCTATGGAATGACCGGGAACTCTGCAATAGCACCCTACAAAACAGGAGGGAACCTGACCTATTCGAGGTATAACTTCGGCGCATCCAATGTTATGGCATTCTACCAGAACGAAATGCCAAACCCGGATCTTTCCTGGGAAAAAACAAGACAGTGGAACGGAGGTATTGACTTCGGGTTCTTTAAGAGCAGGATAAACGGTACAATTGATTTCTACCTTCAGAATACATTCGATCTGCTTATGAGCCGCCAGCTTCCAAACGTTTCCGGATTCAGCAGTGTGGTCTATAATATCGGAAAAACACGGAACAAAGGTGTAGAGATAACACTCAATACGGTCAATATTAAAAATTCTAATTTTGAATGGGTTTCAGATCTTACCTTTTCACGGAATAAGGAGGAAATCGTGGAACTTTATGGTGGCAAGAATGATGATACCGGAAACGGATGGTTCATTGGCCAGCCCCTGTCAGTTTACTACGATTACAAATTCCTTGGGATATGGCAGCTGGATGAAGAAACAGAAGCTGCAAAATACGGAGCAGCATCGAAGCCGGGAACCATTAAGGTGTATGATCCAAATACCGCAGGCGATTACAAGATCACAGCCGACGACCGCCAGATCATTGGTACACCTCGCCCGAAATTCGTAGCAGGTTTATCAAACAGGCTGAAATATAAGGATATTGACATGAATTTCTTCCTTAACAGCTCTTATGGAAACATGATGAGCTATAGCCGCGACCTGCGTTATACCGGACGTTACAGCGGTATCAAAACTAATTACTGGAAAGTCACTGAATATGATGGTACCGGAAAGCCTATTGCAAGTAACGGCAGTAATGAAGCACCTCGCCCGAATAACGGCGTTGAAGCAATTCCGTATGTCAGCTCAATGAGCTACTTTGATGCTTCATTCATCAGATTAAGCAACATTTCCTTAGGGTATAGCATGCCGAAAAACCTTATTAATAAAATTGGCGTCTCGAAACTAAGGTTATATCTCTCCATGCAAAACGTTTTCGTAATTACAAATTACCCCGGAACTGACCCTGAAAGCGGATCAAGCTATAACGTTCCGAATCCGACAACTACTATGCTGGGTGTAAATGCAAGTTTCTAGAGATTCATAAATTATTATTAAATTTAGGATTATGAAAAAAATATTTCAATATGCACTTATCCTTCTGACAATGCTTCTCTTAACAGTATCATGCGAGAAGTATCTTGAAGAGGAAAGGTATACAGATGTCGGTTACGATTATCTGAAAACAAAAATAGGAATGGAGTCAGCTGTAAATGGTGTTTATTATACCATGCGCTGGCATTGCAACATGGAGAACTACTTTGTTCTGACAGAGATGGGTGGGGACCTTGCCTGGGACGGCAACGACGGGGCTAACAAACCGGCCTTCAACCAGTATGGTTCAGCACTTAACTCTGCTAACGGTATAGTCTCACAATTCTGGTCGGCTTGCTACAATGGCATCAACAGGGCTAACACCGCAATAATGTTCATGCCTGAGGTAGCAGATATGACTGATGCCGTCAAAGAACAGCGAATTGCTGAATGCCGCTTTATGAGGGCCTATTATTATTTCGACCTCGTCCAGCATTTCGGCGCACTCCCATTGGTCACAGAAGGTAATGTTTCACAGATAATTACCGATTTCCAGCGTTCACCGGTAGCCGATGTTTATGAACAGATTATCAAAGACCTCAGGGCTGCATACGCGGTGCTGCCTGATGTTTGGCAGCAGACCGACAGAGGCAGGGCTACAAAATGGGCTGCCGGCCACCTTCTTGCCAAAGTATATCTTACCCGCAACAGTTATGATGCTGCTGTCAGAGGCGGTAAAACTACCGACTTCGACAGTGCCGCATATTATGCAGTTGAGGTTATCAACTCTGGAAAATTCTCACTCGAGCCAAATTTCTCGAACATCTTTGAACAGAACAACCAGAAACTGACAAAAGAGGTTATCTGGGATGTTCAATATACCAAGAATACTCTCTTTAATGAGAGATCATCTGACGGTCGAAGCGGCGGCAACCAGATACATCAGTACTGGGTTATGGAGTACCAGGTAAAACCGGGTATGACATGGGACATGGTAAACGAAAGTCCATTCAAGAGAATGCGTCCTAATCCACAGATGGTTACAGGATTGTGGGACTTCAAATATGATGCACGTGTTGCAAAGTCCTTCCAGTGGGTTTACTATAGCAATTATGCACCGAGCATTCCTAAATGGGCAGCCGCTTATTATTACCTCAATCCTCTGACAAACAAGGAAGATAAAACTGATGTAATTTATAATCCACCGGCTGGAATCGTCGGTACATCACGCTTTGGACTGGCTGATACTGCAATATACACAATACCAAAGTATTATGGAGGACTTCCATACTATTCAACCTTCAGTACACAGCAGCCTGTACTCAATGCGGCAAATTATCGTCAGATGCTGACAGATATTGCAAAGTCGACCTATACACTGATCCCAATGGACAGAAACGATAAGAGAAGCTTCCCGACTCTCGCAAAACATCTCGATAACCAGCGCATCGACCTTAACGACAGAGCCGGATCCAGGAATTTCGTGAGAATGCGTCTTGGTGAGACATACCTTATCGCAGGTGAAGCTTATGGCAGAAAAGCCGACTGGACTAATGCCCTTTTCTATATTAATGAGCTAAGAAAAAGAGGCGGCTATCTTGAAGGAGAAGCAAAACCATCCTTTGTCTATAAAATATATGGCGGTGTAAATAATACAACATCGACCGCAAATGATATGATAGTTGATCAGACGGATGTACAAACCCCTGTTTTCCCGTCAGGTGCAGGATTCGATCCATTCGTCGACTGGATGCTCGAGGAAAGAGCCCGTGAGATGTTCGGAGAACTGAACCGCTGGGAAGATCTGGTACGTACAGGCACCCTTTTTGCACGTGTGAAACTGTATAATCCCGATGCAGCGCCTGGTATCAAGGAATACCATAAACTCAGGCCTATTCCCGACTCATTCATCGACAGGTTACTGCCTAAACCTGAAAAGGCAGATGTTCAGAACGAAGGATATTATTAATCCTAAAGAATAAAAAGCCGCCCTCCCAGGGGGCGGCTTTTTTCCTTATAATTACATACTATTTACAGATACTCTTAGAATAAATATCATGAAAAGAATATCAGGTTGTTTCCTTTTTCTGGTTTTTCCCGTGATCCTTCTTTCGCAACCGGTTGAAAAACAAAATAATTACCTCCGCTGGATGCAGCAAAACCTCCCGGAAGTGCAGGAGTGGAACGCATGGCAGCAAAAAACGGGAGAGCTGCCTCCTGACTTTGAAAAAATGCCAGGGTCAAACCTCCTTCCTGATCCTTTTATCTTCTTTAACGGAAAACCTGTCAGGAAAACTACTTCCGACTGGCAGATCCGGCGTGAGGAAATACTCCATCTCTTTGAAAAATATGTCACCGGAAATTTCCCTCCCAGACCGGAAATAAATAATATTATTGTTTTAGACGAATCCACCGAAAATGGTTTTATAACCAGGAACGTACGCGTCGAATTCGGACCGCAGGGCAAAGCAAATGTCAGGATAAGGATCATTATGCCCGATACAAAAGAGAAGAAATACCCTGTTCTTATCGGAACAAGCTTAGCCGGACCCGGCCAGCAGCTGATAAGACGCGGATATATTTCAGCAGGCTTTGCTGGAAATGATTTTATGGACGATGCTGCTGCCCTGAAAGATATATACCCTGATTACGACTTCGCCGCGCTGCCGCGGCGTGCGTGGCTGGCCGGGATTGTTGCTGATTACCTGAAGACAATTCCCCAGGTCGATAAGGATAAGATCGCAATATATGGATACTCGCGCGACGGGAAGATGGCTTGCTTTGCAGCAGCTATCAACCCTGATATTTCAGCTGTTATTGCCGGCAGCACAGGCGTGGGAGGTGTTGTTCCCTGGAGACTTGCCGGAGAAAGGGGAGGGGGTGAAAGCATTGAAACTACAACACGCATGTTCCCTTCATGGTTTATCCCGCGCCTGAGATTCTTCTCAGGACACGAAGACAGACTTCCTGTCGATGCGAACCTGCTGCTCGCTTTAATAGCTCCCCGGCCTGTATTAATGGAGTGGGGATATAACGACCAGGTGGCTAACGG
>JAKLFN010000091.1:0-245 GCA_022711195.1 Bacteroidota bacterium | reverse complement strand
GCCTGGCAATCAGCACAAAAAGTATATGAACTTTATGGCCAGGGCGACAGGCTTGGCATGCTCGCAGTTCCCGGATTTCATGGCGGTAACGATATGGAAGCCTGCATCGACTGGCTCGACTTCCAGTTTGGAAGAACAACAAAAAAATGGAATAACGACTTTGCCTTTCCCTGGAACTTCGAAAGCTGGAAATCAGAAACAGGAGAAAAGATTGATATATCAGCATATCCGAAAAAAGAAAAACC
>JAKLFN010000090.1 GCA_022711195.1 Bacteroidota bacterium | reverse complement strand
AGCTATTGCCCTGCCAAATCCTGCAGTGGCGCCGGTGATCATTATGATCTTGTTCATGATAAATATTTAAATATGTGATGTAAAAATACTGAAATTTTTTATCAAACGACCCTCACCCCAACCCCTCTCCCAGGGGCGAGGGGCTTAAAAGAAATCAGGATTTGCTCCCCTTCTCCCATGGGCGAGGGGCTTAAAAGAAATCAGGATTTGCTCCCCTTCTCCCCTGGGAGAAGGGGCCGGGGGATGAGGGTCTTGTTCTAACATAGTGGGGGGGTGAGTACATGTAACCATATTCGTTATCTTTACCTCCCGAACCATGCAAAACATACAGTCAGATAAGAAGTCGAATGTAACTTCGATGTTCGACAACATCGCACACAGCTATGATTTTTTGAATCACTTTTTATCGTTCGGGACTGACAGAATATGGCGAAAGAAGGCGATAAGGATTATTTCGGAATCATTTAAAAATCCAAGGATCGTCGATGTAGCTGCAGGTACCGCAGACCTTTCCATCGCAGCTATTAAAATTGATCCTGAACATATTACAGGAATCGACATCTCGGCAGGGATGCTTGAGATTGGAAGAGAAAAAATAAAGCGAAAACATCTTGATGACAAAATAAACCTTATCCTGGGCGACTCTGAGAAGCTCCCCTTCGCCAACGATCACTTTGATGTGGCTATGGTGGCCTTCGGGGTAAGAAATTTTGCCGATCCTCTGAAGGGACTATCGGAAATGACCAGAGTGATAAGGAAAGGAGGAATGGTGCTGGTACTCGAATTTTCTAAACCTGTGAAGCCACCCGTAAGGCAATTGTACTTTTTCTATTTCCTGAATGTTCTTCCACTCATCGGGAGACTCTTCTCAAAAAACAAAAAAGCATACAGCTATCTTCCGGAGTCGGTTATGCAATTTCCCGATAATGAACACTTTAAGAAGCTGATGAATGAAGCAGGCTTGTCTTCCGTAAAACAGAAAAGACTTACGATGGGTGTTGCAAGCATTTACACCGGTATCAAAGAAGCAAAGCAATAATCTTTATTCGATTCAGTTTATTATCTTGTGCCGTAAATCATTCAGAAGGTTTTGAACAGGAGAATCGTTTTTATATTTTTTGCAGTTATTGCAGTTATGCTGCCTGCCGTTTTGTCGGCACAGAAGCAGAAACCTAAGAATAAATCGTGGTACGACGATAAGCTTCTTCACTTTGGTTTCAGCCTGGGGTTCAATACGATGGATTTCAATATTACTCCTTCGCAGACTTACCTCAGCGCCGACTCTCTCTATCCTGAAGTATCGATCCTGAACCCGGGTATCAACATTCAGGTGATCACAGATCTTCATCCTGCCAACCATATCGATATCAGGTTCCTTCCCGGTGTCTCATTCGGACAACGAAATGTAAGGTATTATAAGAATAACACACTTTACAACAGTGGACAGAGGCTCGAATCGTCGTTCCTCGAGTTTCCGGTTCTCATAAAATATAAGGGCGACAGGCTTAATAATGTAAGGCCTTATGTTGTGTCGGGACTTAATTTCAGGTACGATCTTGCCGCAAAAAAAGAATATGACGAAGAGAAACCGGTATTCATCAGGCTGAAGAAACCCGATCTCTATTATGAGGTGGGAGCAGGGCTCGACTTCTACCTTGTCTATTTCAAGCTTTCGGTTGAAATAAAGATGTCGAACGGCATCTTCAATGTTCTTGTCGATGAACCGGCATCAGGTCATGAAGAGTTCCGGAATGCCATCGACAAGATGAGGTCACAGATGTGGGTCGTCGCATTTCATTTTGAATGATATGCCTCTCCGGGTTCTATTGAATCTCGATCCTGAATCGGCCGCCGACGAAATATCTGTGCGGAAAGTATGCGCTTCGAACCTCAGGATAGATCCCTCGGAAATATCGGATATCAGGATCCTTAAACGCTCTGTCGATGCCAGGCAGAAAAGAATAAAAGTAAATCTTTCTGTCGATGTTTACACCCGGAAGGAGAAGCCTGATACGGCTATCAGGCCTTTCTTACAACGCGATGTATCAAATAGAAAGGAAGTCTTAATTGTCGGAGCCGGCCCTGCAGGGCTCTTTGCAGCCCTCCGCCTGATAGAACTGGGTCTGCGGCCGGTAATTATAGAAAGGGGAAGAGAGGTCCCCGCCCGGAAAAGGGATATTGCCAGGATAAGCCGTGAGCATATCGTTGACCCCGACAGCAACTACTGCTTCGGCGAAGGAGGAGCAGGAACATTTTCTGACGGTAAGCTTTACACCCGCTCAAAAAAAAGAGGCGATAATTCAAGGGTACTGGAACTTCTCTGCCTTCATGGCGCCTCAGAAAATATTCTTTTTGAGGCACATCCGCATCTTGGCACCGACAAACTTCCACGGATAATTACCTCAATACGAAAAACCATCCTCGATTCAGGAGGAATGATTTTGTTTGAAAAAAGAGTCACAGATATTATTATTGAAGGAGATAAGGTAAAGGGAGTCGAACTTTCAGGCGGTGAGAAATATTTTTCTTCTTCCCTGATCCTTGCATCAGGTCACTCTTCAAGGGAAATATATGATATCTGCAAAAGGAGGAAGATAGCTCTTGAGATAAAATCATTCGCCATGGGAGTAAGGGTCGAGCATCCGCAGGAGTTGATTGACAGAATTCAATATCATGGCGCGGCCCGTGGTGAATACCTTCCCGCTGCTTCATATAGCCTGGTACGCCAGGTGGACGGGAGAGGAGTCTATTCTTTCTGCATGTGTCCCGGAGGATTTATTGTTCCATCGGCGACTATGCAGGAGGAGGTTGTGGTAAACGGAATGTCGCCGTCGGGACGAAATTCGCCTTATGCCAACTCGGGCATGGTGGTGGAGATCAGGCCTGAAGATCTTATAAAATATAAAGAACAGGGTGAACTTGCCGGGCTCGGATTTCAGAAGGAGCTGGAAATGGAAGCCTGGATAAATGGAGGGAGAACGCAGAGAGCGCCGGCTCAGCGGTTGACGGATTTTGTAAACGGCAAAGCTTCATCAACACTGCCGCAGGTTTCATATTTCCCAGGGATAACATCCTCGCCGGTTAATGAATGGCTCCCTTATGCTCTTGCCAGCAGGCTGAAAGAAGGTTTCAGGCAGTTTGGAATGACTATGAAAGGATTTCTCACCGGTGAGGCAGTCGTTCTGGGAGTGGAATCACGAACCTCGTCTCCGGTACGCATTCCACGGCACAGTGAAACGATGGAGCATATTCAGGTATCCGGGTTGTTTCCCTGTGGCGAAGGTTCGGGTTATGCAGGAGGCATAGTTTCTTCAGCTGTTGACGGTATGAAGGCTGCCGAAGCGGTAGCGGGGGGCACAGAGCACAGAGCACAGAGCCCTGAGCCCTGAGCCCTGAGCCCTGAGCCCTGAGCAAAAAGACCTGCACGACGTAAAATTCTTTAAGCCCGAAAAATAATTTTTTTATAGCTTTGTTACAGCACACAATGATATGCTCAACTTCTTCAGACAGCCATACCGCGAAACAGGAACAGCAAAAAGCAGGATATATATGATTGCCGGTTTCGGCCTGTTTATCTTCCTCTTCCTGTTCATTTTTAAACCCTTCGGATTGACTGGCCTGAAACCTTTGCAACAACTCTTTATGACATTGGGTTTTGGAGCTGTGACCACAGTGATGCTTATTGTTTTTAAATTTTTACTGGAGCCTTTTTTTGTGAATAAAAAGTGGACGCTCGGAAATCACATGGTATGGGATCTTATCATTGCATCAAGCATAGGTGTTGCCAATTATTTCTATATTTTCCTGATTTTCGGCGGACTTTTTTCTATAAAATACCTGTTCACTTCAATGTGGATTGCAATACTTGTTGGAGTCATTCCGGTAACAATCAGCTATATTATCAATTACAATGTGCAGTACAGGAACGCACTGAAAGAAGCTGATATTCCTGAAGAAAAAATCTTCTGGGACGAAGAGGTCATCCTTACCGCCGGCAACGAAAAGAACGAAGTGAAAGTAAATCCCAGGGAGATACTGTACATTTGTTCCAACGATAATTATGTAACAATTGTTACAATAAAAGAGGGTTCTCCGGTCAAAACTACAATCAGGGGAACATTAATGTCGGCAGAGGAGGAGCTAAGCAGGAACACGCGGTTTTTAAGATGCCATAAATGCTATATAATTAACCTCGACTATGTTGAAAAGATCACAGGCAACAGTCAGAATATGAAGGTCAGGCTGAAGCATACCGATGATATTATTCCTGTTTCAAGGGCCAAAGCCGGGTTACTGACCTGAACTCCATTTACCATCCTCTCTTCGCAAATAACCATTCGCCACACTTTTTAGCAGATCGCCACAAACACATATCAGGCAGCCACATTTGTTTTCAGTTGGCCACTTTTGTCTTGCCCATGGAAATGTGCAGGAATAAATTTGGAGAAAAAAGCTGAAATGCCCGAGTCATTCATACTTGGTTTAAGTTCCGGATCCTCATGTCTTCTCACCTGCGGGATGGTAATCTTTCCGTACCTGATGGCCCGGTCGGCTGGCACAAGGAGAATCATTACCGATCTGTCGCTTTTCCTTCTCACCCGCTTTCTCGTCTATTTCCTGCTGGCAACACTTTCGTTTTACTTTGGAAAGGCAATCTTCACTTCTCCTGTCTTCCGGAACTATATCTCAGGGATACTATATATAATATTCTCAGGGATGCTTATATGGTATGCCATCAGACGCAGCCGTAAACCCGGTTGCCCTGCCAGGATTGTTGAAACAGTGAATAACAGGAAGCTGGTCCCCGTTCTTCTGGGTATTGTCAACAGCCTGGGCTTCTGCCCTGCACTTTTGCTGATCCTGACCAAAAGCTCTGCCGAAGGAACAATTGTTCAGAGTTACCTCGCTTTCCTTGGTTTCTTTGCCGGCACTGCACTCTACTTCATCCCCTTGCCACTTGCGGGAAAGATCAGGAAAAAGAAGGTGTTTGAGACGATCGGGGTCATGGCAACAGGACTTGCCGGTATAATATTTATGATCAAAGGAATAACAAGCTTAACAGGAGGATTTATTTATGGATGAGAATATTAACAACCAGTCGATGCGAAAATCGTTCGGAAAGTCACTGCTCTACACTCTTCCCATGTTCCTGCTCACTTTTGTCCTTATGACAGGAGGAAGACCAGACTTTTCTGACCGTCATGGAACCATTGCACTTTTAATAACTTTCGTTGGGCTTAACATACTTTACTTCCTGATGCATTATACAGGAAAGACTGATAAGCTCCGTGCAGTTCTTTTTATTGTTTTCGCGCTTACCCTGTCGTTCACCCTTATAAAGAACATGGTCGATATAAGGCAGACTATGACATATTCACAGGGCGACATTCTTGAATGTAACATGCCTTTCTGCCACCTGGTCATTCCCATGCTGATCCTTCCCGCTGCATTCACCCAGTCCATAATCTACCCGGGAAGCATCCTGGGAGGCTTTGCCAGCATCTCGGCCATGGTCGTTCTGTGGCTCGGCGCCTCGGTGATCCTGGGCAGAGGATTCTGCAGCTGGGGTTGTTTCTACGGTGGCTGGGATGATGGTTTCTCAAGATTCCGTAAGAGGCCTGTCATCAGGAAAATAGGTGATTCATGGAAATGGATGCCCTTTGCTGTCCTCCTGATGGTTGCCCTGACATCAGCACTGGCGCTGACACCAACTTACTGCGACTGGATATGTCCTTTCAAGGCAGTAACTGAATTCGAGGAAGTCACCGGTATTGAATCAGCTGCAAAGGCAGGGATATTTATCTCTTTGTTCGGCGGACTTGTTGTTGTCCTTCCCATACTTACCCGGAAGCGTATCCAGTGCAGCTTTCTCTGCCCCCTGGGTGCAATAAACACCCTTTCAAATAAAGTGAGTCCCTTTACTGTGAAAATTGACAGGCAATTGTGCAACGACTGCTTAAAATGTGTTCAGGTCTGTCCTGTGTTCGCACTTACAAAGGATGATGTGAAAAAAGGCAATGTATCAATTTTTTGTACAAAATGCGGAAAGTGCATCGATGCCTGTCCGAAGCAGGCAATACATTATGGAATTGCGGGTGTGCCTGCCAGCCGGATGGTTAAATTTTCGAGAAATATCTTCCTTTTTGTCTCATTTCTTTTTATGGCAATTTTTGCTTCCGGATCAATAATTACGGTAGTTAAAAGTTTTGTAAACCTGTTTATTTAATGATAATATGGACAAGATAAAAATGACTGCAGGAATGACCTGGGCCCTGGTCTGTCTCGTTTTTATGATAGTTTTCTACTTCGGTCTGGGGAGCTTTGCGACCGGCTTCTCGAAGCTTCCGTTCATGAAATTAAATCCGAATACCAGCGGCGGAGAGGTAGCCGGGGAGGTCGTCATGGATAACTGTACCCTTGTGATCAGGAAGCCCGTTTTTGAAGGATTCCTGGGAGAAAGAAGAAAGGGTTTTGTGCAGGTCGACTGGAGGGGAGAGGTGTCTGAAAACATAAATGACACTGTCGATTTCAACTTCGACCAAATACCCGATTTCATTATCGTGATCAACAGGGATCTTAATGATGCAAGCCTGATAGCTTTTAATCCGGTGGTAAAGGATATCGGCCTTTCCGCGCCAACATCTTATGGATGGTCAGTCAGAGTAAGAATTAATAAATAACCAAATCGCGAAAACAAATGTTACTTCTTAAAATTTCCATCGGTCTTTCTTTCTTGTTTATGCTTTCAGAGTTGATACTCGCATTGACTAAACACTCAGCCAGAAAATCAGTCCTCAGAAGGAAGGATAAAGGTTCATTAATTATATTCTGGATAATCATATCGGTCAGCCTTACCGTAGGGTTCAAACTTGCAAAGTTCAATGACTGGCATTTTATGAATTACATTGTTGCTTCCGCGGGTATTGTTTTGATACTTGCAGGATTTGCCTTCCGTTGGTATGCTGTTTTGCAGCTTCGGAAAGCTTTTACCGTGGATGTTGCTGTAAGCGTCAATCATGTACTTAAGACAGATGGATTATACCGTATAGTAAGGCATCCCGGGTACTTTGGCTTGTTTCTGATTATGACCGGGGAAGCGCTTGCGATGAATACACTGATATCTTTTATTATTGTTTGTATTCCTCTTTGTCTGGCTGTTTTTTACAGAATCCATATCGAGGAGAAATTGCTGGAAGAGTTTTTTGGAGATGCTTACCGGAATTACAAACTCAACACCAGGCGGATCATACCTTTTATCTATTGAGTGAAGCTTACTGAATTTTGCAGGAAGGAAGAGCAATTACAACTGCATCCTCTTTATGGCAACATTTTCGGGACTTTCATTGTGAGTGAGATAAGGAAGCACTTATTTGGCAATGCACGGCTTATTGCTATAGATGAAGCACAGAGGATCACGAATATAGGGATCATGTTAAAACTGGCTGTAGAAAATATCCCCAAAGTACAGGTTATTGCAACCGGATCATCAGCGCTCGAACTGGCAGGAGGTATAAATGAACCGCTTACCGGGAGAAAGTGGGAATATTCCCTGTACCCTTTGGCTTATAAGGAATTGTGTCAGCATATATCACCGATTGAAGAAAAAAGGTTACTGGAACACAGGATGATCTATGGGTATTATCCCGAGATAGTGAATAGTCCGGGCAGAGAACCTGAATTGTTGAATAACCTCATTAACAGTTATTTATTTAAAGACATCCTTACTCTCGAACAGGTCAGGAAGCCTGCTCTTGTTGAGAAGATATTACAGCTATTAGCTTTTCAGACAGGTTCCGAAGTATCTTTCAATGAGATAGTTAAAATGACAAGAGCAGATAATCAGACCGTTGAAAGATATGTCGATCTGCTACAGAAGGTTTATGTGGTTTATTCCATACATTCATTCAGCAGGAATCTGCGTAATGAACTGAAAAAGAGCCGGAAAATATATTTCTGGGATAATGGAATACGGAACAGTCTGATAAGAAATTTCAATTCTTTATCACTTAGAAATGATACCGGGGCTTTATGGGAGAATTTTCTGGTAACAGAAAGATTGAAATCTCTTCATTATTCTAAAGTCAGTTCCGGATGTTATTTTTGGCGTACTGCCGGACAGCAGGAGATTGATTATATTGAAGAGAGTGGTGGCATTATCCATGGTTATGAATTCAAATGGTCTGACAGGTCAAAGACCAGAATTCCAAAATCTTTTATTCTTGCTTATCCGAACAGTAAGGTTGAAATAATAACGAAAAAGAACTTCACTGATTTTTTAGTCTGACCATTAATATCGCTGGCTTACTGGTATATCTACCGGAAATCGAAGTAGAATGCGCAGGGCACAGGGCACAGGGCACAGGGCTCAGGGCACAGGGCACAGGGCACAGGGTTCAGTGTAAGATAAATCATGCTTTGTGATCTGCGATCGGTGC
>JAKLFN010000009.1 GCA_022711195.1 Bacteroidota bacterium | reverse complement strand
TCGTGTTGGTTGTTTCGGTGTACCCGCTCAGGACAAGGTCATTTTCGCCCAGGTAGATATCAACTCCTCCGCTTTCTGCGAGATTTCCAACTTTCACAGCCAGGTCAGAATGATCGCTTTTTAAGTTTTTTTGAAGCAAGCCGGGAAGGTTGCTGAAAACAACAAATATTTTGTCTTCATTTTTACCGGAGGCCTGCAGTACTTTGGCAAATCCGGGGTGTGTTCTGATATCATTATCTTTCGTAACCTGTATTACAGCCTGTCTCATCATCATTTCCGACGTGGTACACACTACCAATCCTGAAACCACAGAGATAAAGAGTGTGTCGGTGCTTTTGCTGATGGTGTATGGAAGGAGCAGTACCTCCCTGGTAGAAATATTCTTTTCACCGATGTTTTTTATCCCTGATTCTTTGAGAATATCCTTTATCTGCCTGGTCCTGATTTCTGAAGTGACAGCCATTGTAAGGAGTGGTGTCAGCTTTCCCGGACCGGTGACATGAAATGAGATGAGCGCAGAGTTTGCAGAAAGGAGCTTCTTAAAGGCCGGTTTGTTTAATTGTTCACTGAGGAATTTTATCTTCCCGTTAAATTTTTCCAGCTCTTTTATTCTGGCAAACTCCCCTAAGAGACCCTGGTCTGTTGTGAGAGAGTTAACAAAACTCTGAAGATCTATAGTTTCAATTACAAACGCAGCATCAGGCGAAACAGTTTTATAGGGATCAGTAAGAAGTATTTCCTTGCCTTTGAAAATAAAATATCCAAGAACCAGGAGACCTGATATTAAAATAATTACAACAATAAGTGCTGATCTCTTTATCACCTGACTGCCTGTAAAAGAATTCTCTAAAATTATGAAATATAACCAAGATTAAAATGCAAACGTGAGTGGCAATGAGATATTTAAAAAATAGATGGTTATAATTCCTCTACTCGCGGAATACTTTTTGCTAATTTTGATGATTGCATAACGCTGAATTATGAGATCTCATTTATTGCTTTTTATTATTCTCTTTGATTTCTTACCCTTATTTCCCCAGACTGTCACTATCATCGACAGCGAAGACAATAAGCCTGTTTCTGATGTTATAATCTCAAACAGCAGCAGGACAAAATATGTACATTCTAACAAGTCGGGGAAAGCCGATATAACTATACTGAAAGGAGAGACGACTATCTGTTTCCAGCATTTCACTTATGACAGAAAGTGCATATCGGAACAAGAACTTGAGGAGGCACGGTATATCATCAGGCTTTCCAGAAAGCTTTTTGAAATAGAGGAATTTGTCATTTCTGCAAGCCGCCATGAGGAAAGAAAAAATGAGGTACCAAATCGTGTGGCTACCATTTCCCTGCCTGCACTTGAGATCCAGAATCCACAAACAGCTGCCGATCTGATAGGGATTTCTGATGAAGTGTTCATCCAGAAAAGCCAGCTGGGTGGGGGAAACCCCATGATAAGGGGCTTTGCCACGAACAGGGTTCTGATAGTAGTAGATGGAATCAGAATGAACAATGCCATTTACCGCGAAGGCAATATCCAGAATATAATTTCCCTCGATCCCTCTTCTGTTGAATCGACAGAAATAATTTTCGGCCCCGGAGCTGTAGTTTATGGAAGCGATGCTATTGGCGGTGTAATGGATTTTCAAACCAGGGAGCCGCTTTTTACAGGGACAGAGAAACCTTTATTCAAGGCTGATGCCCTTATGCGATTCTCATCTGCAAACAAGGAAAAGTCCTTTCATTTCGGTTTCAATGCCGGGTCGAAGAAAATTTCTTTCCTGACAAGCCTGAGCTGGTCTGACTATGATGACCTGAGGATGGGTTCAAGGAAAAACAACAGTTACCTGAGACCCGAATATGTGACCAGGACCGGTCTGAATGATACTGTGGTGGTTAATCCTGATCCCAGAGTACAGGTAAGCTCAGGCTATTCCCAGGTCAATATGATGAACAAGCTGGGAATAAAGATTTCACCTGATGCGCAGATCATCATTTCGAACCATTTCTCGAGGCTTTCTGATGTCCCCCGATATGACAGGCTGATACAATACCGATCAGGAATCCTGCGCTATGGCGACTGGTATTATGGCCCCCAGGAGTGGATGATGAACAGTATACATCTTAAAACAGTCAGAAAGACCCGGCTTTATGACAATGCTGTCATCATAGCAGCACATCAGAGATACAAAGAGAGCAGGCATGACAGGGGTTTCGGAAAAGCCCTGATTAATGAACAGGCGGAAAAGGTTACGATCTTTTCTCTCAATGCCGATTTTGACAAATCAATACGAACCGGGAATGAGACAATAAGATATGGCCTTGAAGCTGTTTATAACGATATTGTATCGGTTGCACAAACCAGGAATATTCTCTCAGGCGCTACTAATGCTGCCGGCCCACGGTACCCTGATGGAGACAACAAATATACCGGACTATCATTGTATGGCGGATATAAGAACAACCTGTTTCCATCCCTCACACTGAACTCAGGTATAAGATATAATTACACATCTCTCAGGTCGACGATAGAGGACAATTCATTTTATAACTTTCCGTTTTCTGAAATCGATATTTCCGGAGGAGCTTTGACCGGATCGGCAGGCATGGTATGGAGGGTTACCGACCGATTCCATTCAGGCATCAATGTATCAACAGGATTCAGGGCGCCAAACCTTGATGATGCAGGAAAAGTGTTTGATTCAGCGCCGGGAGTTGTTGTCGTTCCAAATCCGGGACTTAAACCGGAATATGCATGGAATATCGACCTGAGCCTTTCAAAGGAATTCGGAAAAGTTATTCATACCGAACTTACCCTTTATCATACCTGGCTTAACAATGCCATGGTGAGAAATGATTTCATATTTGATGGTCACGACTCAATAAATTACCTGGGTGAAATGAGCAAGGTTGAAGCTATTACGAACAGTGGTTCAGCGGTTGTTAATGGCTTTAGTTTCAACCTTCAGGTAAATATTATGCGGCATCTATCACTTAAATCGGCTCTCAATCTTACAGAAGGGTATGAAGAAAATGGCGATCCGCTCCGGCATGCGGCACCGTTATTTGGTTCAACCCATTTACTTCTCGGTACAGACAAACTGGAAGCTGACTTATATTCAAACTATAACGGGGCAAAGAAACATGAAAAGATGGCTCCTTCGGAACTTGAGAAGTCATATATGTATGCTGCGGATAAAGAAGGGCTTCCCTGGTCGCCCGGATGGATAACCATAAATTACAAGATGAAATACAGGATCGTCAGCCATATTACACTTATGGCCGGTATTGAGAATATTTTTGATGTCAGGTACAGGCCCTATTCGTCAGGTATAGTTTCTGCAGGCAGGAACCTGATTTTTTCCCTGAAAGTTGACTTTTAGAGGCTAAAAAACGATTTTTGGCACGTAATTTGAACCTATGTAATTACACAGGCAATCTCAATCATACACTTGATCATTCAAGTACAGCCAGGCTCCCGAGGCCTGGCTTTCCTTCAGAATGGCCTGTATCCAATGATTTCCCTGACCTCACGGATGGTTTTAGAGGCGCTTGCACGAGCTTTTTCTGCTCCCTGTGCCACGACCCTTGCCATGAACCTGTTATCGCCAAGGATATCGAGAATTCTTTCCCTTATTGGTTCGGTAACTTTAACAATATCTTCTGCCAGCTGTTTCTTCATGTCGCCATAACGTATTTCACAAGTGGCATGTTTTTCCCTGAAGAAACTAACGACAGCCGGATCTGATACTACATCCATGATGGTAAAAAGATTCTGTACCGCTTCGCTGGGCTTTTCTCCGGGTTTCTGAGGCCCGGTATCGGTAACAGCCCTCATCACTTTCTTCCTGATTTCCTGTGGTGTGTCGGAAAGGAATATGCCGTTCCCCTCACTTTTGCCCATTTTACCGGTACCATCGAGGCCGGGGATCTTAACGAGCTGCTTTCCGAAATTATAGGCATCTGGCTCAGGAAAATAGTCTACCTCATACATTGTATTGAACCTTCTGGCAAATCTTCGTGTCATCTCAAGATGCTGTTCCTGGTCTTTGCCTACAGGCACCTTATGTGCTTTATGTATGATGATGTCGGCAGCCATTAAAACAGGATATGTAAGCAGGCCTGCATTTATATTGTCGGGCTGCTTGCGGATCTTTTCCTTGAAAGATGTTGTTCTTTCCAGTTCACCTACATAAGCATTCATATTGAGCAGCAGATACAATTCCGTGACTTCAGGCACATCGCTCTGAATAAAGATTGTTGCAATCTCCGGATCAATACCGCAGGCAAGATATTCAGCCAGCACCTGTTTTATGTTATTATGAAGGTGTTCCGACTTGGGATGTGTTGTGAGTGCATGGTAATCAGCAATAAAGAAATAACAATTATTCTCCCTCTGCATCTTCAGGAAGTTTGTAACTGCACCAAAATAATTGCCAAGGTGCAGGTTACCTGTTGATCTTATTCCGCTTACTACCGTATCCATATCATTAATTAAAAATCATGCAAAGCTAATTTATTTTTCTTTCTTAATCACAAATAATAATGCCACAGCCGGATGCGGAAAGGTTCTGAAGCCCTCCCTCCGGGTCCCTCCCTTAAAGGTAAGGGATGGAGGGTGGTAGCAGAAGGCAATACTTTTAAAAAATAGTATCTTTGCCACTCTAATACAAGATACTTTGGAAGCAACAGAATCGACAAGGCAGAAAAAAGTAGCCAGGCTTATACAAAAGGAGGTGGCAGAGATATTTCTCCGTAAAGGCAGTGAATTTGCCCCCGGGAAAATGATCTCCATCACAAAAGTAAGGGTCAGCCCCGATCTTTCGTTCGCGAAAATATTTATAAGCATCTTCCCTTCCCAGAATCATGATGAAATTCTTGTTTCTATACAGGAGCATGCACACAAGATCCGGTTTGAGCTGGGCCACAAAGTAAGGTCGCAGCTTCGCATTGTACCTGAAATTGTCTTCCACATTGACGATAGTCTCGACTATATTGATAAAATTGACCGGCTGCTGAAATCCTGAAAATAATGCAGTATGAACCTATAAAAAGATCCCTGGGAAAGTTTTTCTCAGGAGCACCTTACAAGAGAAAGCTGCTCTACTCTCTGGTCGATCTTCTTCTCCTCAGGACCTGGCATGTAAAAAAAACTCTGCGGGTGATCGGCCTTAAACTTTCTCCCGATGCATCTGTCCTTGATGCAGGTTCCGGAATGGGCCAGTATTCATGGCGAATGTGCAGGATGAATCCCGGCTGGCACATCACCGGCATCGACATAAACAGTACCGAGGTGGCCGATGGCAATGATTTTTTCGGGAGGACAGGAAAATCAGAAAAGGTGAAATTCATTACCGGTGATCTGACCACATTCAGGAAACCGGATAGTTTTGACCTGATACTCTCTGTTGATGTGATGGAACATATCAATGATGATGAGAAGGTTTTCGGGAACTTCTTCAGCTCACTTAAGGACAAAGGATATCTTCTGATTTCAACTCCATCCGACAGAGGCGGCTCGGATGTACACGAAAGTGAAGATGAATCATTCATTGGCGAACATGTAAGAAACGGATACAGTATTGAAGAGATCCGTTCAAAGCTTTCCAGGGCTGGCTTTACGTCGATCAGTACAGAGTACACCTATGGAACTCCCGGGAGTATATCATGGAAGCTTTCGATGAAGTACCCGGTTAAAATGCTCAACTTATCAAAGTTGTTTTTCATCCTTCTTCCTTTTTATTATATTATCATTTTTCCCATAGCCCTGATACTTAATTTTTTTGATGTCCGTTTCAGACATAGCACAGGGACGGGATTGCTTGTTACAGCGCAAAAAGAAAAATTGTGAGATTGTCTGTTTATATAGCCAGGAGGTACCTTTTCGCGAAGAAATCGAGGAACGCGATAAACGTGATCTCTGCTGTTTCCGTGGCAGGAGTGACAGTGGGTACGATGGCTCTCATCATTATACTCTCCGTATTCAATGGCCTGGAAACACTGGTAAGGTCGATTTTCAATACTGTTGATCCTGATTTAAAGATCACAGCCGTTGAAGGAAAAACATTTATCCCGGATACAGCAAAACTCAGGCTTCTTTCGCAAGTCAACGGTGTATCATGCTATTCCCTGACACTTGAAGAAAATGCCCTCCTGAAATATGAAAAACAACAATATATCGCGACCATAAAGGGTGTTGACGAGAATTACTCAAAAGTGACCGGCATCGACAGCTCCATGTGGGAGGGAAACTTCGTCCTGAGGGCTCAGTCGGGAAGACCTTTTGCGGTGGCAGGCGCCGGTATAGCACAATATCTCGGACTTCGTGTGGCATTCATTAATCCGCTCTGGATAACGGTTCCTTCAAAAACAAGGGGAAACACCATTATTCCCGAGGAGGCCCTGAACACCGATTATATTACTGTTTCAGGAATATTTCAGATCGAACAGGAGTTTGATTCAAAGTATGTTTACCTGCCCCTGGATTTTGCACGGGAACTGATTGAAAACGAAAAAGGAGTCAGCTCTGTTGAGATCAGGTTTAATGGCGATGCCAACGAAAAGATAATTCAGAAAACAGTTGCCGGGATATTCGGCCAGGGCTTCCTGGTGAGGAATAAATATGAACAGCAGGAGATATTCTATAAGGTAATGAAATCGGAAAGACTGGCTATATTCCTCATTCTTACCCTTATACTCATTATTGCCTCGTTCAATATCATCGGATCACTCACAATGCTCATCATTGAAAAAGAACGTGATATAGAGATACTTAAAAGCCTGGGTGCAAACAACACCCTTATCAGAAAGATATTTATTTTTGAGGGATGGCTTATATCTATTATCGGAGCTGTTGCCGGACTGCTTCTGGGATTCATCGTTTGCTGGCTTCAGCAGACTTACGGATTTGTAAAACTACAGGGAGAGACTCTCATTATGGATCATTATCCGGTTGTAATGACAGTGCCTGATTTCATTATTGTCCTGGTTACAGTCCTTCTGATAGGCTTCTGGGCAGCATGGTATCCTGTCCGCTATCTTACCAAGAAATACCTGAACAGATGAACAGGAATTCCTTCATACATATTTTCAGACCTTCCGGAAGCCTCCTGGCAGCCTTCCTGATACTTCTTTTTATTCAATCATGCACGAACCCAAGAGATAAGGTTGAGCATGGCAAGCTGATCCCCGAGAAGGAATTTATATCCATCCTTTCAGATATCTACATTGCCAACGGCCTGCTTTCACTTCCTGCCATAAGATACCAGTTTTACGGCAGAGACAGCGTAAGCAATTATATCGATATTGTAGAAGGTCATGGTTATACATACGAAACCATGAACAGCACAATGAACTATTATTTCAATACCAAGCCAGAAAAACTGGTAAAGATACACGACAGGCTGATCCGTGAGATGAACGAAGAACAGTCTGCCCTGCAGACAATTATTTCACAACAGGAAGAGGCTGAAGGCCGGCTATCAGCCGATTACAACATCTTCCGCCTGCCTGATCCTGACCGGCAAGGTGATCCTGCCACAGATAATGCCTTGTCACCGCCCTGTTCGTTCAGGCTTGTTTTCAATGCAAGAATCTACCCCGACGATAAATCTTTCAGGCCTCATTTCGCAGCTTACCTCGTTGATGCTGACAGTATAGAAACAGGCAGGAAAAGATGGCTCCCCGAAATTGAATACTTCAAAGACGGCTACCAGTATGAATATATATATACCGGCCGTGTGGAATCGACACGCCCGACGGTGATGAGGACTATCTTTTATAACTGTGAGAACGATATTGACGAGTGGGATAAACATGCCAGGATTGAGTTAAGCTCTTTCAATTTCATGATGGATCCCTTATGAGACGAATTGCAGCCCAGTATGTCGTAACAAATTCAGGCCCTCCCCTGAAAAGGGCAGTAATATCTGCAGATGATGATGGCACGATAATAAGCATCGATAAATCCGGCAGCTTATCGAAGGAGAGTCCTGGTATTGAATTTTATAATGGAATAATTATACCGGGGTTCGTAAACTGTCACTGCCACCTTGAATTGTCACATCTTAAGAATGCCATTCCACAGAAAACAGGGCTGGGAGAATTTCTTGTACACATAAGCAATTCGCGGAAACATGTACACACCGACGAGGCATCTGCTGCAGAAAGAGCCAGCCAGTCAATGGTTTCTGAAGGAGTCGTGGCCTGTTCTGATATCTGTAATACAACTGTTACATTTGACCTGAAGAGAAAGAGTCCGCTATACTATTATAACATGCTGGAGGTTTTTGGTTTAGACCCTGAAAAAGCACAGAAGCGTATTGATGATATATCGGATGTTGCAGCTGAAGCAGAGAAATCAGGTCTGCCTTACTCCCTGGTGCCTCATACTGCATATACTGTATCGCTTACACTGTTCAGGCTTCTTAAAGAAAAAACAAGAAATAACAGTATCACCTCTATTCACTTTATGGAAACAGACGGCGAGGCTCAGTTTCTGAAGGATCAGTCGGGCCCCATCCGTGAAGCACTCATGGTCCCGGGAATGCTTAAGGGTACGCCAGAGCTTCCTGCCAGCCATATCTCGGCAATATTCGATGAGGTGACAATGTCGGGAAACCTGATTCTTGTTCATAATACCTGTGCTGACGCCGATACTGTCAGGCAGGTACAAAAAAGAGGCAAAACATTTTGGTGCCTCTGCCCGCGGTCAAATATGTATATTGAGGATAAAATGCCGCCTGCCGGCATGCTGTACAAAGAAGGATGTGATATCGTTATCGGAACTGATTCCCTGGCTTCAAATACCTCATTAAGCATTTTGCCGGAATTAAAGCTGATACAGGAATACTTCCCCGGCATTGCCCTTGAAGAGCTTATTAAATGGGCAACATTAAACGGGGCAAAGGCTCTCTGTACAGAACATATTCACGGTACTATTGAACCAGGAAAAAGGCCAGGATTACTTCTTCTTGAAAACACCGATCTGTTAAACTTTAAACTTCTTCCCGAAACAATTGTTACAAGATTACTGTAACTTGCATTTATGCCTACATTTCTTTTTGATAAGATAGTTTTTGGCCCCGTTAAGAGCAGAAGACTTGGTGTTTCGCTTGGCATCAATCTCCTTCCTGTCACAAGAAAAGTGTGCAATTTCAACTGTATATATTGTGAGTGCGGATGGACTGGAGTACCTGGTGAAGGAAGGGAAAAGCTGCCCTCCCGTAAAGCTGTTTATGAAGCCCTCGACAGGAAACTGTCAGAAATGAAAAAGAATAAACAATATCCCGATGTAATTACCTATGCGGGTAATGGTGAGCCAACAATGCATCCGGAGTTCAGCGGCATTATCGATGACAGTATACTTCTCCGTAATAAGTATTTCCCAAAAGCGAAGATAGCAGTATTGTCCAACTCAACCGGTATTTCAAAAGCTTCTGTGAGGGATGCATTAATGAAGGTCGATCAGAATATACTGAAGCTCGATTCGGCATTTGATCTTACTATTAAGAAACATAATCAGCCGGCAGGAAACATCGATGCAGGCAAGCTGATAAGTGATCTCAGTCTTTTCAAAGGAAGACTCATTATTCAGACACTATTTGTCAGGGGAATTCATAACGGAGTCACTATCGACAACACCACCGGAGAAGAATTGGATGCCTGGCTGGCAGCACTTAAGAAAATAAAACCCTCTGCTGTAATGATTTATACTATTTCGCGCGATACCCCTGAAGGTGCGGAGCTCGGCAAGGTTCCACTGAAGGACCTAAAGAGGATTGCTTCCATGGTTGAGAAGCTAGGTATTGAAACACAGGTTTCCGGATAATCTTGGCAGTGAACAGGAACATACTTATTTGCCCGCTTGAGTGGGGTCTCGGTCATGCTGCAAGAATAATACCGCTTGCACTCAGGCTGAAGGAAAAGGGTTTTACCATAATCGCTGGATCAGGAGAGATGCATCTGGCGCTACTCAGGTCTGAAATACCAGGGATCAGATGTATCAGCTTCCCGGGATTCAGACCAAAATATTCACGATCCGTTCCTCAATATCTTTTCCTTATCCTGCAGGGGCCATCACTTATCTGGCACAGCATCAGGGAGCATTTCCGTCTGAAAAGAATAATCAGTGAAAACGAAATTGACATAGTTATAAGCGACAACCGTTTTGGCCTCTGGAATAAAAATATTGTTTCTGTTTACATAACACATCAGCCCAGGATACCATTCCCCGGGCCTTTTAAGAAACTGGAATTTGTTGGCGAATGGCTGCACAGGCTGATTATCAGCAGGTATACATATTGCTTTATTCCTGATCTTCCGGGCGAGCTGAACCTGACAGGAAGACTGGCGCATGAACTCCGGATCCCGGCAAATGCAATGTATATAGGGATTCTGTCACGACTGACAGGTATAGAATCGCGCGCCGCAGATATGCCTGTTCCTGCTGTTGAAAATACCATAATCCTTTCAGGCCCAGAACCGCAAAAATCAATTCTTAAGAAAAAACTTACTGATTTCTTCAGTAAAACCTCCGAAAATACTGTTGTACTTGGAGGAGAGCCCGGAGATGATTCTCTTAATCGCTATTCCGGCAATATCGTCGAGTTTAATCACCTGCCTCCCGAATCAATAAAGGAGCTTTTCTTAAGAAGCCGGACTGTTATATCGAGGTCGGGATATACAACAATTATGGAACTGGTGAGCCTGGGATGTAATGCCGTTCTGATTCCCACACCCGGGCAGACAGAGCAGGAGTACCTTGCCCGGCTGCTCTGCAAAAAAGGGTGGTTTGCCTCTGTTTCACAGAAAGAAGCAGGAGTATTTCTTCCGGTGGTTCCGGAAAAATCTATCCCGTATAAAGAAATAAATGAAGAAAGCAGGCAGTTGCTCGAGAGTGCCCTTCAGCAGCTGTTACAGAACAAGTAAGAGGATCAGCATTCCTGCAAATCCCGACAGATAACCAAACCATACTTCCCGTGGCGTGTGTGTATTCAGCAACAGCCTCGATGACATTATTAATCCCGAAACCAGGATAGCAGGTATAAGAAATGGTGTCAGGGGAGTCTGCATCTTAAATGAAAGCAATACGATGAATGAGGTCAGGGCTCCGGCTCCGGTCGCATGAATTGAAATTTTCCACCAGAAATTGATTACTGTCACCACAAATGAGATCAGCGCTGTTGACAGTATAAAGGCCTTAATAAAGACCGGTATATTGAACCTCATAACCACATATACTGTCACAAAATAAAAGAAGGAGGTGATTGCGAGCGGTATAATTCTTTCGCTCCTTTCGTCAATAGTCCAGGTACTTATCAGCTTTCGCCATTTAAGATAAGGTATCAGCAGGAATGGCAGGAGAATATTGTTTGTACAGATTATCAGGAGGATGACTTTTTTCTGGACAAGAGGGATAAAACCGTAAAGTATCAGTGGGGAGAAGATTATCAATAAAGCATAGAGCGGCATCAGGAGGGGGTGAAAAACCAGCGATACTATTTTTGCCGTTATACCGGCAGCTCTGCGTGCATTATCAGACATAATTATAATCCTTTTCTTAATCGTGCAACGGGAATATTCAATTGTTCACGGTATTTTGCCACCGTCCGTCGTGCTATCTGGTATCCTTTTTTCTGAAGTATTTTTGTAAGCCTGTCGTCGGTAAGTGGTTTGCGTTTCTCCTCGTTGTCGACGCAATCACTGAGGATCTTTTTTATTTCGCGGGTAGAAACCTCTTCGCCGCTGTCGGTCTGAAGCCCTTCGGAAAAGAAAAATTTCAGCGGGAAAATGCCAAAATGTGTCTGGATATATTTACTGTTGGCCACCCGTGACACTGTAGAGATATCGAGCCCGGTCATCTCAGCCACATCCTTAAGGATCATTGGTTTAAGTTTTGTCTCATCGCCGTCGGCAAAATATTCCTTCTGGTATCCGAGGATAGCGTTCATGGTAAGAAGAAGTGTGTTGTGCCGTTGTCTTATTGCGTCGATAAACCATCTTGCCGAGTCGATCTTTTGTTTGACAAAAAGAACGGCTTCCTTCATTTCCTTCTTGTTACTCTTATCCCTTGAATATTCCTGGAGCATTTCGCTGTAAGCCGGACTGAGCCTTAGCTCCGGCAGGTTACGTGAATTCAGGTGGAGGTCAAAGCCTTCTTCGTTGTGTTCAAGAATAAAATCAGGGATGATGGGTTGTGCTATTCTTTCAAACGAATCGCTGAATTCACCGCCCGGTTTGGGATTGAGTTTCAGTATCTCTTCAATAGCGGCCTTCAGATCGTCCTCGGATATGGCCATCAGCTCAACTATCTTATTATAATGACGTTTTGAGAACTCATCAAAATAATTTTCAATAATTGATTGTGAAAGTTTTACCTCCGGGAGCGATGTCTCTTTTCTTTCCAGTTGCAGAAGAAGGCACTCTTTCAGTGTCCGTGCACCCACCCCTGCGGGCTCAAGGTCCTGGATTATCTTTAAGACCTCAGCCAGCTCTTCTTCATTTGTTGTTACATTCTGAAGAAAAGCAAGGTCGTCGACAATATTTACAAGTTCCCGTCTGAGATATCCGTCCTCATCAATATTCCCGATAATATATTCTCCGAGTAATTTTTGTTTTTCATTCAGATCCCTGAGGGCCAGCTGCGATTCGAGATGTTCATGAAAAGAGGAGCCTGCTGAAAAAGGTATCTCCGTATTCTTATCATCGTCCTTGCTGAAATTGTTTGCCTGGAGCTTATATTCAGGGATCTCATCCTCGTCATTTATATAATCGTCGAGAGTGAATTCTTCGTCATCGGTATTTTCAGCATCGCCGGGCTCATCATCTTCGGTTTCTCCTTCAGGTATGTTTTCATCTTCGGGTCCTTCTTCCAGTGCAGGATTTTCTTCGAGTTCTTTTTTTATACGCTGTTCTATCTGAATAGTAGGAACCTCCAGGAGTTTGATCATCTGGATTTGCTGCGGTGAAAGTTTTTGCAGCAATTTCTGCTGTAACTTCTGGTTTAACATTCCTGGTTCTGGAAATTACTGGATCTCTTTAAAACTCTGCATTTTTTGGTGTACGTGGGAACGGAATTACATCACGGATATTCGACATGCCGGTAATAAACTGAAGAAGGCGTTCAAATCCCAGTCCGAAGCCGCTGTGAGGAGCAGTTCCGAATTTGCGGGTCTCTATATACCACCACAGATCTTTTTCAGGTAATTTAAGTTCTCTTATCCGGGCCATGAGCTTGTCATAATCTTCTTCTCTCTGCGAACCGCCAATAATTTCACCAATACCCGGGAAAAGGACATCCATAGCCCTCACAGTCTTACCATCATTGTTCTGTTTCATATAGAAGGCCTTTATCTCGCGGGGATAATCGACCAGGATAACAGGCTTTTTAAAATGTTCTTCAACAAGAAATCTCTCATGTTCGGCCTGAAGGTCCCTGCCCCATCCCACGGGATAATCCCATTTCCTGCCGGAGCCTTCAAGTATACTTACCGCCTCGGTATATGTGATCCTGACAAATTCATTGTTAACGACAAATTTCAATCGTTCGAGCAGCCCCTTGTCGATCATATTATTAAGAAATTCCAGGTCGTCGATACAGTTTTCAAGAGCATATTTCACCAGGTACTTAATAAAATCTTCAGCGAGGTCCATATTATCATTCAGGTCATAAAAGGCCATTTCCGGTTCAATCATCCAGAACTCGGCAAGGTGTCGTGGTGTATTTGAATTTTCTGCTCTGAATGTCGGGCCAAAAGTATAGATATCGCCAAGGGCCAGAGCGCCAAGCTCACCTTCAAGCTGTCCTGAAACTGTAAGGTTTGTAGGCTTTCCGAAGAAGTCCTGGCTGTAATCGGGTTCCCCGTCCTTATTACGCGGGATGCTGGCAAGGTCGAAAGTGGTAACATGGAACATTTCTCCTGCACCTTCGGCATCACTACCCGTAATGATAGGCGTATGGAGGTAGAAAAAGCCCTTGTCGTTAAAATACTTATGTATTGCAAATGCCATAGCATGCCGGAGCCTCAGCACCGCACCAAAGGTATTTGTCCTGGGCCTGAGGTATGCTATCTCCCTGAGGAATTCCATAGAATGTCCCTTCTTCTGCAGCGGGTATGTCTCTGCATCGCTCTTTCCATAAAGCTCGATTTCGGCGGCCTGGATCTCCACAGACTGGCCTTGTCCCTGCGATTTTACAAGCTTCCCCTTAACAGCAATACATGCACCGGTGGTAATATCCTTCAGGATTGCCTCGCTGAACTGTGAGACATCTGCAACTACCTGGATATTATTTATGGTAGAGCCGTCGTTAAGGGCAATAAATGCAACATTTTTATTACCTCTTTTTGTTCTTACCCAGCCTTTTACCAGCACATCAGTGTCTGCAGGGGGTGACTGGAGAAGCTGCCTGATCTTAATTCTTTTCATAATCTGTTCAATAACATGGCAAAAATAATAAAATGCCGACTTTTATTACAAGTTGGCATTGTTTTTGTGCAAAAGCCTCTCTTCCCGGCGGGAAAAGTGGCTGCAAAATAATATTTGTATCTTAATTCTGTTTTAAATAATAGAATTTATCAAAAACTGAATAACTTTGAGTTCAAACCAGAATTAATTTAAGCTATGGCCGAGAAACAGAAACTTATTGTTGTGCCCTGGGATTTTACTCCTGTTGCAGATCATGCTCTTGCTCACGCAGTTAAAATAAGCCGCATGGTGAAGAATGATATATGTCTTCTTCACATTGTTGACAAAGACATAAAGCCACAGACCGAAGGTGAGAAAAAAGCAATGCTCAAGACGGTAGCCGACGAGAATGCACAGAAATACAATATGACCATTATCCCGGCAATATCAAAGGGTACTATTTTTACTGCAATAGGCGACTATGTAAACCAGAAAGGCATCGACGAAGAACTAAAGAAAGATATCAGCCTTGTGGTTATGGGAACTCATGGCATGAAGGGAATGCAAAAACTTACCGGAAGCTGGGCACTGAAGGTAATTGTAAGATCAACAGTTCCTTTTATTGTTGTCCAGGATCCGCCCGTCGACCAGGAGAGATATCATAATATTGTTGTCCCGGTCGATTTCAAAAAGGAGAACAAGGAAAAAACAAGAATGGCAATTTTCATGGGTAAGTATTTTGATTCCAAAATGCATATCCTGGTAACAACTTCCACTGACCAGAATCTGCTCAAGAAAACAAAGATAAACCTGAACTTTGCAATCAAATACCTCATCCAGAATAATATAGAGTACCAGATACACGAGGTGCCCAAAGGAAATTTTGCAGAGCAGACACTTGATTTCGCACAAAAGATCAATGCCGACCTTATCCTGATTGTAACAACCAAAAACATAACATTCGCCGATTATATGGTTGGAGCTTCAGAACAGTATATAATTGCGAACAGTTCAAAAATACCCGTATGCTGCGTGAACCCTAAAGCTTCCTTTGCCAGCACAGCTCAGTTTATGGGTGGCTGGGGATCGTAGCTCTGAAATCAAAATATTTTATACAAACGATCGTATGTCGATTTCAGTTCAGGGGGTAACAAAAAACTATGGAGAACAGAAAGCCCTGGATAATATCACATTTGGTGTCAGGACCGGTGAGATAGTAGGATTTCTGGGCCCGAACGGGGCAGGCAAATCCACCATGATGAAAATTATCACCGGATTTATACCTGCCACCTCAGGAACAGTCCTGATAAATGATAAGGAAATATCCTCCGATGACCCCGGCCTCAGAAAGAACATAGGATATCTCCCCGAAAACAATCCCCTCTATCCTGAAATGTATGTCAGGGAATATCTTGAGTTTGTCGCATCAATCTATAAACTTAAGTCAGGTCGGGGGCATATCGATGAAATCATCGGACTTACAGGGCTTGCCCCCGAACAGAAGAAAAAGATTGGTTCACTGTCAAAAGGATACCGTCAGAGAGTAGGCCTGGCACAGGCGTTGATACATGATCCTTCGGTGCTCATCCTTGATGAGGCAACAAGCGGACTCGATCCAAACCAGATAATTGAAATACGGAACCTGATAATAACTGCAGGAAAGGAAAAGACAGTGATGTTCTCTACACATATTATGCAGGAAGCCGAAGCCATTTGCGACAGGATAATTATTATCAATAAAGGCAAAATAATGGCCGATGAGCTTAAAAGCAATATTCACTCTGTGGTTAGCAGGCACAGGCAGGTTATTAAAGTCGAATTTGACAGGAACCCGGATATTGCCATATTGCAGGCACTTCAGGGCATCGTAAATGTAAGCCTTACGGCAGGATCGACATGGAAAATAGAGGCTGAAGGCGATGAAGATATCCGCCCGGCTATATTTTCATTTGCCGTGAAAACCAACCTTACGGTTCTCTCCCTTCAGAAGGAGGAGAGTAATCTCGAGGAGGTTTTCAGGCACCTTACCAGCCAATAAGTTTTTTTTTACATTTTTTTTTATTTGCTTTGTGCCATAATATCAGGTGGAAAGATTTGAGCTGATTGCAACCACAGGAAAAAATGCTAAAACGCAGATTATTCTGCCTTTCGCTTCAACCAATCTTCCCGCCACTTGTTATTGTTTTAGTTTTTTGATTTGTTTCATTTCACTATTTATTAATTATGAGTACCCCGGACGCTCCAGGTACTTAAAACAATTACATATATGGGATATTTCTTTACCTCTGAATCAGTGTCCGAAGGGCACCCCGACAAAGTAGCCGACCAGATCTCTGATGCACTTCTCGACGAATTCCTGAAATGGGATCCCGAATCAAAAGTTGCATGCGAGACATTCGTAACCACCGGACTTGTTGTCTGCGGTGGTGAAGTTCTGACTTCCGGATGGGTTGATGTACAGGAAACGGCACGAAGAGTCATTCGAAATATAGGTTATACAAAGGCAGAGTACCGCTTCGACTGCGACTCATGCGGTGTGATTTCCACTATTCATGAACAGTCGTCGGACATCAGGCAGGGTGTAGTACGTGAAAAGCCTGAGGAGCAGGGTGCCGGCGACCAGGGAATGATGTTCGGCTATGCCTGCCGCGAGATGGATAATTTCATGCCGCTGAGCATTGAGCTTGCACATGTTCTTCTCCAGAAACTGGCAGAAATAAGACGCGAAGGAAAAGTAATGAAGTATCTTCGTCCCGATGCAAAATCGCAGGTGACCATCGAGTACGATGACAATAATAAGCCCGTCAGGATAGATACTATTGTAATCAGCACACAGCATGATGAGTTTGTACTTCCTAAAAATAAAACTAATGCTGCCTCAAAAGCTGCAGAAGCTGCAATGCAGAAACAGATAAAAAGTGACCTGGAAAAATATCTCCTCCCAGAAATAAAAAAATCATTACCGGCACGAATAAAAGCGCTTTTCAAAAATGACACCCGTCTGCTGGTTAACCCGACCGGCAAATTTGTAATCGGCGGTCCTCATGGAGATACAGGGCTCACAGGAAGAAAGATAATTGTAGACACCTATGGCGGTCATGGCGCACATGGCGGAGGTGCTTTCTCGGGAAAAGACTCTTCAAAAGTCGACAGGTCGGCAGCCTATGCCGCAAGACATATAGCAAAAAACCTCGTGGCAGCCGGCGTTTGCGACCGAGCCCTGATACAGGTAGCTTATGCTATCGGCGTTGCCCAGCCGGTTGGTCTCTATGTTAATACTTTCGGGTCAGCACATGTAAAAGACAGGAAAGGAAGAATCCTGCATGATGGTGAAATAGCTGAAAAGGTCAATTCCATTTTCGACATGCGCCCCTATGCAATTATCAAAAGACTGGGTCTGAAAAATCCTGTTTTCCTGAAAACTGCTTCATACGGACACTTTGGACGCGATCCCTACTCAGCCAATGTTGAAGTATATTATGAGGTGCCCGGCGCGAAACCCAAAAGTGTAAATGGCAACGGCAAGAAAGTGTGGCTGAAGAAAGTCGATTTCTTCACCTGGGAGAAGCTTGACTACGTCGATAAGATAAAGAAGGCGTTTAAAATCTAACCGACTCCTTAAAATTACCACCCCCCCAGCCCCCCCAGGGGGGGACAAATCCACAACAAATTTAAAATAGTAATGCGTTTGAGGCCCACTTTAGGGGGTTTGGGGGCGGTCAGAAAGCTGCTTTAACTATTCTTGCAACATTATCAGCACGCCCGAGGGTATAATAGTGTATCCCCGGCACTCCTTCTTTTATCAGCTCTTTTGATTGCATTGTTGCCCATTCAATTCCTGCTTCCCGGGCTTCCTGGTCGGTGCTGCATTTTTTCACTGCTGTTACCAGGTCGACAGGAAGATCGATATGAAAAGTCTGCGGCAGCAGCTTAATGTCGTTAAGAGCTGATATCGGTTTTATACCGGCAATGATGGGTACGTTTATTCCGATGGCCCGGCATTCGTCCCTGAACCTGAAGAACTTCCGGTTGTCGAAGAACATCTGTGTGACAATGTAGCTTGCTCCTGCATCTACTTTCTGTTTCAGGTATTCCATATCTGTCTGCCTGTTTGGGGCTTCAAAATGCTTTTCGGGGTAGCCTGCAACGCCGACGCAGAAATTGGCAGGTGTTGTTTCCTCAAGCGTCTCCTCAAGGTAGCGGCCATTGTTCATATCGATAATCTGTTTCACAAGGTCGGAAGTATTCCTGTGCCCATCTTTCTCTGGGATAAATATCCTGCTTCCGCGCTGTGGATCTCCCCGCAGGGCTAGCACATCATCAATGCCAAGGAAATTCATTTCGATCAGTACGTTCTCTGTCTCCTCCTTTGTGAAGCCTCCGCAAAGAATATGAGGCACGACAGGAATATTGTATTTGTACCGTACAGCAGCCGCCAGCGCTATTGTTCCCGGACGCAAACGTGTAACTCTCTTCTCCAGAAGCCCGTCGGGTCTCTCCTTATAGGCTATTTCATTACGATGTGTGGTAAAGTTTATATATGCAGGCTGAAATTCCAGCAGCCTGTCGATAGTGGCATAAACCTTATCTATGCTGTGTCCCTTCAGTGGAGGAAGGAGTTCAAAGGTGAACAGCGGACTTTTTGCTTTTTTAAGCTTATCAATTACACTCATTGTTTTACAGATTTGGAGCAAGCCAGCGTGCAGCTTCATCGGTTGTCATGCCTTTTCTCGTGGCATAGTCAGCCAGCTGGTCGCGTCCTATTTTACCTATATTGAAATATGCCGAAGAAGGATGTGAAAAAATGTATCCGCAAACTGCAGCAGGCGGTGTCATGGCAAAATTTTCTGTCAGTCCTGCGCCAATGAGCTTCTCAGCATCAAGAATATCGAAAATCTTTCTTTTTTCGGTATGATCAGGACATGCAGGATATCCCGGGGCAGGCCTTATCCCTCTGTATTTTGCAGAAAAGAGTTCATCCATAGTCAGTTTTTCGTCCTTCGAATAACCCCAGTACTCTTTTCTTACTTTTTCGTGAAGCCATTCTGCGGCCGCTTCTGCAAGACGGTCGCTTAAAATCCTTATCATTATTGAAGCATAATCATCACCTGCATACTTTTTCACGGCGATTTCATCAATCTCAGCTGTAACAACAAACAGTCCGATATTGTCCCGCTTCCCTTCAGACTCCGGAGCAATGAAATCGGCCAGGGAAAGATTTGGAACACCCTGCTCCTTTACCTCCTGATTCCGCAAAAAATGCAGAGTTGTTTTATGGGATTCTCCTCCCCCTTTCAATGGTGTCGGGGGGGTGTTTGATACAATAACATCATCACCAACAGATCCGGCGTCGAACAATCCAAAGACACCTTTTGCCCTGATATATCTGCCATTTATTATTTCTTCAAGATATTGCTGAGCATCATTAAAAAGTTTCCTGGCTTCTTCGCCCTTCACCGGATCGCTGAAAACAGCAGGATATTTTCCTGACACTTTCCAGGCAAAGAAAAAGAATGTCCAGTCGATATACTTTGACAGATCCCTGAGATCAATATTTTCAATTATATGTCTGCCCGGCTTTTCAGGAACAGGGATCTGATATGACTTCCAACTGGCAGGCAGCCTGTTATTCCTTGCGTCACCGAGAGAAAGCAATTTCTGATTAACCTGCCGTGAGGCATGATCTTCGCTGAGCTTACGGTATTTTTCCTTTATTCCTGAGACAAAATCCCGGGTATTATCAGCGTTCAATGCCGAGAGCACTCCTGCCGCTCTTGATGCATCTTTGACATGAATGACTGCACCGGAATATGCAGGGGAGATCTTTACAGCAGTATGTATCTCCGATGTTGTTGCTCCTCCAACGAGAAGAGGTATTTTCACCTTTCTCCTTTCCATTTCGGCAGCCACATGGACCATCTCTTCAAGAGAAGGTGTGATAAGTCCGCTGAGGCCTATATAATCGACCTTTTCCTGCAGTGCTGTGTCGATAATTTTTTCAGCCGGCACCATTACTCCAAGGTCGAAAACCTTGTAGTTATTACACGACAGAACTACACTGACAATATTCTTACCGATATCGTGAACGTCGCCCCTGACAGTTGCAAGCAGTATTCTCCCGGCTTCGCGGCTTCCTTCACCTTTGCTTTCCTTCTCGATATAAGGTGCAAGCTTCGACACTGCCTTCTTCATCACCCGGGCGCTTTTAACCACCTGCGGGAGGAACATCCTTCCTGATCCGAAGAGGTCGCCTACTTCATTCATTCCACCCATTAGCGGTCCTTCGATGAGCTCTATTGACCTTGGAAATAACTGACGTGCCTCTTCCACATCATCCTCAATATGTTCATCAATACCCCGTATCAGCGAATGCTTGATCCTGTCAATTACTGGCAGCGATCTCCATTCATCGGCTTTTTCTTCTTTTCTGCCTTCGTTCCTGAGTCCTTCGGCAAATTTAACCAGTCGTTCAGTGGCATCCTTCCTTCTGTTAAGAACAACATCTTCTGTGAGCAGCAGGAGGTCGGCAGGTATTTCGCTGTAAACCTGAAGCATTCCCGGATTTACAATACCCATGTCGAGCCCTGCTTTTATTGCATGGAAAAGAAACACCGAATGCATTGCTTCGCGTACTTTATCGATACCTCTGAATGAGAAAGAGAGGTTGCTGATGCCGCCGCTGACCTTTGTATGAGGAAGGTTCTTTTTTATCCACTCTGTCGCCCTGATGAAATTCAGGGCATAGTTATTATGCTCTTCAATACCGGTAGCAATAGCCAGCACATTAGGATCGAAGATGATATCCTCGGGAGGGAATCCAATCTTTTCGACGAGCAGCCGGTATGATCTCCCTGCGACTTCAATTCTCTTCTCATAGGTATCTGCCTGACCTTTCTCATCGAATAGCATGACTACGGCAGCAGCGCCATATTTTCTTAACAGTGAAGCTTTCTGAAGGAATGATTCTTCTCCCTCCTTGAGGCTTATTGAGTTTACAACCGATTTCCCCTGGATGCATTTAAGCGCTGATTCAATCACATTCCACTTCGAGGAATCAATCATCAGCGGCAGTTTTGCTATATCCGGTTCTGCCATGATGAGATTGATGAACTTAACCATTGCCTTTTCAGAGTCGATCATGGCTTCGTCCATGCAGATATCGATTACCTGTGCACCTCCTTCAACCTGGCTGCGTGCTATTGACAATGCTTCATCATATTTTTCCTCCCTGATGAGGCGGGCGAATTTTATTGACCCTGATACATTTGTCCTTTCACCGACATTCACGAAGTTGGTTTCAGGCGTTATGGTCAGCGCTTCAAGGCCGCTCAGGCGTGTATATTTTGTAATTTCAGGTGTTGACCGGGGCTGATATTTTTTTGAAACCTCAGCGATCATTTTTATATGGGCAGGTGTTGTACCACAGCATCCGCCGATTATATTAACCCAGCCTTCTTTCATAAATTCTTCCGTCACCGAAGCCATGAATTGTGCCGACTGGTCATATTCGCCGAACTGGTTTGGAAGACCCGCATTAGGATGTACTGACACCCTGAAAGGTGATTTGGCTGAAAGCTCCTGTACAAATGGCCTTAGCTGTTCAGCGCCAAGGGCACAATTAAGCCCTACGCTGAAGAGGGGATAGTGTGAAACAGAGATAAGGAATGCTTCCAGTGTCTGACCTGTGAGTGTTCTGCCGCTGGCATCTGTTATCGTGACAGAGACCATCACGGGAAGAGAGTGTCCTTTTTCCTCAAAGACAGTGTCGATGGCAAAAAGAGCAGCCTTGCAGTTAAGCACATCAAAAATTGTTTCAACGAGCAGCAGGTCGACTCCGCCATCCATAAGACCACGTACCTGTTCCGCATAAGCCTCTGCCAGCTGGTCGAAGGTTACAGATCTGGCTCCGGGGTCGTTTACATCAGCCGACATGGAGGCCGTTTTGTTGGTCGGACCGAGAGTGCCTGCCACGAAATGTGATACAGGCTTGCCTGAATTCTCATAGGAGCATATCGCTCCGCGTGCCAGGACCGCAGCGTTATAGTTCAGATTATAAACCTGCTCCTCCATGCCATAATCAGCCATCGAGATCCTGTTCGAATTAAAAGTGTTGGTGGTGATTATATCTGCACCTGCTTCAAGATATTCGAGATGTATGCCGGTTATTACTTCAGGTCTGGTAAGGGTAAGAAGATCGTTATTACCCTTCTGGGATTTCGGATGGTCTTTGAACCGCTCTCCCCGGAAATCATTTTCCTGAAGCTTATGCTTCTGGATCATGGTCCCCATGGCACCATCGAGGATCAGGATTTTATTTTGAATTATGTCTGATATTGAGTGTTTCATGGATTTATTTTTCTTCCTGTATTTACTATAAAAACATCCATACCGGGAAGTTGTTCCCGCAGCTCATACAATCTTTTGAGGTTTACTATCCCGATTGCATATTTATACAACTTCCCGCTAAAGTATTCCGACACTTCCTCAAATCCAAATAAATCCCTGTCGTTTTCATTCTTATACCTCAGATATATCTCTATTTTATGATCGCGGGTATAGTGGGATACTGTACCCTGCTGATATTTCTTATATTCATACCTGTATCCATAAGAGTTTGCAGAGATGTCGGAAAGCACGGCGCTGCCTGTTGCATGACCACCTGCCCCCTTGCCGGAAAAGAACTGTTTGTCGGCAAATGCGGCTTCAGTGATCACACCATTATATTCATAATCGACATTGTAAAGATACTTGTCCGACGAAATGAACCTGGGCAGAACAAAACTTGTAATTGTGCTGTCACTGGTTTTACCAACATAAGGGACAAGCTTTATCTTGAATCCTTTCTCGCGGGCATACTGAATATCGAACCGGGAGATATGATTGATGCCATAATGAAAAACTTCGTCAGGATCTAAAAAGAGGCCATAGGCATGTCCTGTGATTATACACAGCTTATATTTTGCATCCCACCCCTCAACATCAAGGGCAGGATCGGATTCTGCAAAGCCTTTTTCCCTGGCCTCATTAAGTGCGACGTTATAATCGACACCCTGGTTATGCATTAGGGTAAGTACATAGTTGGTAGTGCCGTTAAGTATTCCCCTCAGGGAGTAGAGAAGCTCATTATCATAGTATTCCTCAAGGTTCCTGATGATGGGAATACTGGCTCCTGCCGATGCTTCATAAAGAAGCGATACCCTGTATTTCTCCTGCAGCTGCACCAGTTCCCTGAAATGCCTTGCAACCATAACCTTATTTGCTGTTACAACGTTTTTTCCGTTTTTCATCGCAGTTGTCACAATGCCGAAAGCAGCATCGGCATCGTCGATAAGTTCAACCACCAGATTTATTGAAGGATCATTCAGTATATCATCTTTTTCAAAGGTGAAGTATTCCATGGGGATCCTTCTCTTCTTTTTCTGGTCTTTCACACAGATCCTGACTATATCGGCTTTGAAGCCCTTGCTGCTGTTAAGTACATCGTGCAGACCCTGCCCGACGCAGCCATATCCGAACATGCCTATCTTCAGTTTTTCTCTTGTCATTTTTTCAGCTTGATGTTTTCTTCCAGAAATTTCTTATTACATCCGATACAGCATCAGTCTCAATCAGGAATCCGTCATGTCCGTAGAAGGAGTCTATTTCAACGTATTCAGCTCCGGCGGTATTTGATGTAATGAATTTCTGATCGTCGGTGGGAAACAGGATATCTGACTTTATCCCTACACACATAACTTTAGCTGTAATTCTTTTCAGTGCATTTACTATGCCTCCGCGTCCTCTTCCGATATTATGTGTATCGGAAAGGCAGGTCAGGCACCAGTAAGAATAAGGATTAAACCGCCTGACGAGCTTTTCACCCTGGTACTCCTGGTATGAAGCAGCCCTGAATCCGGAAAGTTTTTCATCATCGTCTTCCTTCTGGGTCTCGTTATATGCATACATCGTCCGGTAGCTTATCAGGGCTATCGACCTTGCAGCCCTGAGGCCATTTTTTCCGCCATCAGGCTCTCCTGATGTAAATGTAGGATCGGCTTTCATGGCGAGCCTCATGCTTTCGCTGAATGCAAGCGCCCAGGGTGTCTGCCTGGCGCCTGATGCAAGCAGCACAAGTCGTTTGATCAGCCCTGGAAACATGATTGAATACTCCAGGGCCTGGTACCCGCCGATGGAAGCGCCGATTATAGTATGAATACTTTCGATGGAGAGATGATGCCTGAGTATCTCATGTACAGTAACGAGGTCGCGGACAGTTATCAGCGGGAAGGTATTAAGCCATTGCTTACCTGTTTCAGGATTTACTGAAGAAGGGCCGGTGGTTCCATAACATGATCCGAGTACATTTGCACAAACAATTAAATAGCGCTCCGGGTCAAACAGGAGGCCTTCGCCCACCATCCCCGGCCACCACGATCCTACATCGGAATTAGCCGTCAGCGCATGACAAATCCATATTACATTATCGTGCTGTTCGTTCAGCTTTCCCCAGGTGTTATAAGCTATTTCCAGTGAAGGAATTGTGGCTCCTGTCTCTGTGGTGAAAGGATGATTGAATTTTAGTATCTCCATCAGATGGTCTTTTTGAATGCCTGTTCGAAATCATAAATAATATCGTCGATATGTTCGAGCCCCACTGATACCCTGAAGAGCCCGGGTTCTACTCCTGCAGCAGCCTGGTCTTCGGCCGACAGCTGTGCATGTGTTGTTGCTGAAGGCTGAATGATGAGTGTTTTTGCATCTCCCACATTAGCCAGGTGACTTACGAGGGTGAGATGCTCCACCAGTCGTTCTGCTTTTTCTTTTTCACCTTTCAAAACAAAGCTCAGCACGCCTCCTGCACCCCTTGAAAGGTATTTCCGGGCAAGGTTGAAATTTGGATTACCAGGCAGACCGGGATAGTTTACTTTTTC
>JAKLFN010000089.1 GCA_022711195.1 Bacteroidota bacterium | reverse complement strand
ACCCCGGCCCCAGGGGGAGCGAAGAAAATCAATTGACTCCCCCTGGGGATGGGGTAAAACAATTGATTTTCAAGCGTCATGCGATTCATTATTAAACATTCCTGATACTCTTAAAAAAGATTAATATTTCGTAACATTATCATTTATAACTTTTCAGAAATCGTAACTTGATTATTTTTGATTCCCATAAACACGTTAAGTTATATTCTATGATCAGAAAAATCAAATCAGCTTTCACGGTAATTCCAGTGATATTATTTTTTGTTTCAGGTTGTTCGGTTACAGAAACTGCCCGAACAGATATTAAGAAACCTGCAGTCAGGAACATTATTCTTTTTATCGGTGACGGGATGGGTGCCGCTCACGTTTATGCAGCCATGACAGCCAGCAAAAATCCTCTCGTAATTGAATCGTTCCCATATACAGGATTCAGCAAGACATGGTCTGCCAATAACTATATAACTGACTCAGGAGCAGGAGCCACAGCAATTGCCTGCGGAGTAAAAACAAGAAACGGAATGATCGGAACAGGACCCGATTCAACCCGGCTGGTCTCAATAACTGAAATCCTTCATGACCACGGATTGTCAAACGGTGTCATAAGTACCTGTCAGATCACTCATGCCACCCCTGCAGCATTTGTAGCACATAATGTTAAAAGAGCAAATTTTGAAGAGATCGCGCTCGATTTTCTGAAAGGGAATGCCGATGTATTCATTGGTGGCGGAGAAGATTATTTTCGTAACAGAAAGGATGGAAAAGATCTCGCTGTCAATTTAAAAGAGCTAGGTTATGATGTTGTTTATAATATCGATGATCTGAAGAATTCGGGGGCGCCGAAAATTGCAGGACTACTGGCAAAGAAAGATATGCCGAAGGCGTCGGATGGACGCCAGGGAATGCTTGCGGAAATGACCAGGAAAGCTATTGAGACTCTCAGCCGCGATAACGACGGTTTCTTTCTTATGGTCGAAGGCTCAATGATCGACTGGGCAGCCTCTGAAAAAGATCTTAATTATACTATTTCAGAAGTCCTCGACCTCGACAGCGCTGTCGGCGTTGCTAAGGATTTTGCCGTAAAGAATGGTGAGACCCTCGTTGTTGTCACTGCCGATCACGAGACAGGGGGCATGTACCTTTCAGGAGGTAACATTGAACAAAAGAAAGTTACGGCAGGATTCAATGAGAAAGGGGGTCATTCCGGCATTATGGTACCAATCTTTTCTTTTGGCCCCGGAGCGGAGAAATTCTCAGGAATACATGATAACACATTCTTCATGAACCAGTTCCTGGAACTCCTGGAGATACAGAAATAAATATTTACTTCATCAATGAAGCCTGTATGCCGATATGTGCTTTTTCTTCTAATCCTTCCGGGTGCCTCAACAGGATTATCTGAATTATCAGGCCAGGGAACAGGATTAACAGTAATAAGAGGCACAGTAACCGATGCGCTAACAGGCGACCCGCTTCCCTATGTGTCGGTTTACCTCAAAGGCACACAGGCAGGAACACTCACTGACTCTAAAGGGAAGTACCTTGTCGAGACACAGGTAAAGGGGACGACCCTCGTCTTCTCATTTGTAGGCTACGAAACAGAAACAAGGAATATCGTTACCGGCAGGGAACAGGTGATAAATGTAAAAATGTCACTGGCATCAGTTGCCCTCGAAGAAGTAATTGTGAGGCCTGCAAAAAAGGCTTACCGGAACAAGGACAATCCTGCTGTGGAGCTGATAAACAAGGTCATCGCCGCCAGACCGGTGAACAGTCCCGGTTCATACGACTTCATGAAATACCGTAAATATGAGAAGATCCAGTTTGCACTGAGCAACATAAGTGATAAACTGAAGACCTCAGGCTCCGGAGGCAAATTCAGCATGCTCTTTAATAATGTCGACACTACACGACGGGTAGGCAATAATATCCTTCCGGTATTCATTAAAGAAACTATCTCCGAACACTATTCCCGGAAGAATCCCGAAGCTGTCAAAGATATTATCCTTGCAGAAAACTCTATAAATCTCGACGAATATCTCGACAAGAAAGGCGTGTCCGCATACCTGAATTACCTTTACCAGGATGTGAATATTTATGATAATGAGATTCTCTTCCTGACGAACAAATTCCTGAGTCCGATCTCAAATAATGCTCCGGCATTTTACAGGTATTACATAATAGATACGCTTCCTGTAGAGGAAAGTAAATGTATCAGGCTCTTCTTCGAACCACGGAACAAAACCGACTTCATGTTCCACGGCAATATATATGTGACACTCGACAGCCTGTACGCCGTCAGGCGCATCGATATGGGAATAAACGAAAACATCAATATCGACTGGATACAGGATATAATTATTACTCAGGACTTTGAACGTCATCCGGGCCAGGGCTGGCTTTTATCGAAGGAAGAAATCTCCCTCGATGTCGGTGTATCAAAAAAGAGCCTCGGCATATACGGACAGCGGACGACATTTTTCAGGGATTACGATATTAACAGCCCTGTCAGCGACATTATTTTCAGAGGTCCGTCGAAAATCGATATGCCCGATCCTGCTTCACGGAGCCCCGGATACTGGGAAACCAACCGCTTCGTGCCTCTCACAAAAACAGAAATGGGGATATACACTACTATCGACTCCCTGAAACAATTGCCAGCATTCCGCAGAAGGATGAACTTCGTTTTGTTCCTTACATCGGGGTATCTCGACCTTGGTAAGATTGAATTCGGGCCCTCAAGCAGCTTCTACAGCTATAACAGGCTCGAAGGCCAGCGCTTCAGGGTCGGAATGCGAACCTCCGACGATATGAGCAAAAAAATCACTCTCGAAGGCTATGGCGCTTATGGGATCGACGACCGGCAGTTCAAATATTCAGCCTCAGCAACATGGTCATTCACCCCCCGATCGATATACCAGTTCCCTGTCAAATCGCTGAAGATAAGCTATATGAAGGATATCAAGATCCCCGGCCAGGAACTCCAGCTTATCCAGTCCGACAATATTTTCTTCTCCCTGAAGAGAGGTGTAAGCGACAAATTTCTTCTTAATAACACCTTCCGTATTGAACATCTCAACGAATTTGAGAACCACTTTTCTTACCTCGCCGGGTACAGTTTTACACAACAATACCCCAGGGGAAGTCTCTTCTATAATACAGAAGCTTATGGTCCCGGAAATGGAGAAGTTCCTCATCTTGACATTTCTGAAGTATATCTTACACTCCGTTATGCACCCGACGAAACATTTTATGAGGGAAGGGTCTGGAGAACACCCTACCCCAGCCGTAAGCCTGTCTACAACCTTAAAATGGCATGGGGCTCACAGTTCTTTAGCAATGATTATGATTATCTGCGGCTACAATTCAATGTAAGCAGAAGATATTATGTCTCCATCATCGGGTATACAGATTTAAGTTTTGAAGCCGGAAAAGTATTCGGACGGGTTCCTTTTCCTCTTCTTTTTATGCACAGGGCAAACCAGACCTATGCATATCAGAAACAGTCATATAACCTGATGAACTTTCTTGAATTCGTCAGCGACAGGTATGTTTCCTTTAATGCCGATTATTGCTTCAATGGCTTTCTCTTCAACAAGATACCACTCTTCAGGGAGCTTAAGCTTAGAGAATGGATAACATTTAAAGCGCTTTATGGAGGGCTAACTGATTCCAATGATCCGTCGCTGCAAACAAGCCTGCTGAAGCTCCCTGTCAATAGTGAAGGTATTCCATCGACCTATACCCTTGAAAGAAAGCCATATATAGAAGCCAGCGTGGGAGTCGCAAATATTTTTAACCTCCTGAGAGTTGATCTTATTAAGCGTTTTACCTATCTTGACAATCCCGGCGTGAATGAGCTGGGGGTCAGAATTCTGATAAAAATAGATCTGTAGTTTTATTAGTAAAAGATAAAATAATGCTTTTAGCGATGGATTGTAAAAACTATCTCATTAGCGGACTCCTGGCAGGAGTAATATCACTGATATTGCTCGAAACAACATTCTCACAGTACCCGGGTATCGACGACGACATAGAGAAATACCGCAAGACAGGGGTCAGAATAATCACCCGGCCAGGCGCAAAGGTAACAGTTGAACAGATAAACCACGATTTCTGGTTCGGCTGTGCTATTTCAAATATTATCGCTTCCTCAGGAATGCCTCAGAAAGAAAAGGCATTATACAAAGAGAAATTCCTCGAGAATTTTAATTCTGCAGTAACGGAGAATGCAGTTAAATGGCCCGGGATGGAGCCGCGAAAAGGCTTAGTCAATTATGCCACTGTCGATTCAATATTATTATGGACCGAAAAAAATAATATACCGCTGAGGGCTCACAACCTGTTCTGGGGAATTGAAAAGTTCATACAACCCTGGGTGAAGGAGCTCGGCGATGATGAGCTTCGGGAGACCTTGAGGAAAAGGGCCGAAACGGTAACCTCTCACTACAGGGGACGTTTCGCGGAATATGATCTTAACAATGAGATGATACATGGCAACTATTATGAAAAGAGGCTGGGCCCGCAGATAACCAGCCTGATGGCTCAGTGGGCTCATAACGGCGACCCTGACGTTCAGCTATACCTGAACGATTATGATATACTTACCGGAAGGATGCTCCCGGAATATATGTCGCAGATCAGGACTCTGTTGAAACAGGGAGTACCTGTTGCCGGCATCGGAGCACAGGGACATCTTCATGCTGAAACATTCGACCGCGTGATGTTAAGGAAAGCTCTCGACTCGCTCGCCACCTTTAAACTCCCCGTGAAGATCACTGAGTTCAATATCCCCGGTCAGAGGTCAAAATATTATGAGAAACCAACTCTTAAAATGACTCCGCAGGAAGAAGAGTCGGCCGCCCGTGAGCTTGTCGATTATTATAAGATCTGCTTTGCCCATCCTTCGGTTGAGGGAATACTTATGTGGGGCTTCTGGGAAGGGGCCAACTGGATACCACAGTCGTCGATGTACAGGCGCGACTGGACAATAACACCCCTGGGGCAGGCTTATAAAAACCTTGTATTCAAAGAATTATGGACTAACATATCAGGAACAGCCGATAGCAAGGGAGTTTTCACCGCCAAAGTGTTCTATGGCAGGCACAGGATAACTGTCGATGGCATTTCAAAAGAGGTCAACATTAAAAAATCATCGGGTAATTCAGTAACAGTCGAAATAAAATAAATAATCCTTTAACTATGAAAAGATATCTTTTAACCTCATCAGCAATAATCCTTACACTTAACCTCTTTGCACAGATAACGGCCCCCGGGGTAAAATGGGATGACTCATACTCATTTGATAAGTCTAATAATTTCCAGATCGAATTTTATGCAAAAGGAAATGAGCTGATGCGAACAGTTAAGTATATCACTCACTATCAGTCGCAGGGCGAAAATTTTATGGTGAGAGCCATTTCTGAAAACAAGGGAATGGGAATGGAGACAATCCTCGACAAAAAAAATAATGTCGCCATCCAGATGTTTGGCACCGGCGGCGGCGCTGTTCCGAATTACAACGCCGGAGGTTTCAGATATCCCGATCAGGCCGAACTAAAGAAACTGGAGATCATACCAACAGCCGAGACAAAACAGATCCTGGGTTATACGTGTAAAAAATACACATATACCTACAAGAAGATCTTCGGCGAAGTATGGCTGACAGAGGAAATAGATCTGCCAAACGACATAGGTGTTTTCCGCGCATGCAAGATGGCAGCTCTTCACAACACCCTCTCCGTTCCCGGATTTGTGATGGAAATGACAACCGAGGATGCCAGGGGAGGAAAAACACTGATGAAGACCACAGCCCTGAGAAAAGATGAAAAATACAGAGTCGAGCTTAAGGGCGTGGAAATGAATACCGCAATAAATAAAGTCAACTATTTCACCTTCTGAAAACCGGCGAATGAAATAGTAATTGTTAATTATTCCTGTCATATTCCATAAAGAATCTATCTTTACATTTTAACGGGGAAAATAACTATCACTACAAAATCATTTAAGGATACAGGCTGGCTGAAGCTTGATAATGCCGCGAAGCTCTTTCCGGCAATAATGTCGAATGATCTTACTTCGGTATACAGGATATCTGTCTCCCTGAACGAACCCATTAAATATTCGGCATTGTCGGAAGCAGTGGCAATAACGGCAGAAAGATTCCCATACTTCAGCGTCTCACTCCGAAGCGGTATTTTCTGGCATTTCCTGGAGCTGAACAACCTGCCTCCCAGGATCCATGCCGAAGATAAAACTCCGTGCACTGCATTTGCTGTAACAAGAAGAAACGAACCTCTGTACAGGATCATTCTCAAAGGCAACACAATTTCCGTAGAGTTTGTCCATATCCTGACCGATGGTACCGGAGCGCTGGAATACCTGAAATCGCTCCTCTACACTTACCTTAAGCTTACCGGCAAAAACATCAGTGATACAGGCCAGATTATCCTCCCCGGAAGCCGTATTTCTGAAGAGGAATATGAAGACAGTTACCTCAAATTCTTCCAGAAGCTGCCTCCTCCCGAGAAGCTGGTCCAGGCCTGGCATCTCCCCTATAAACGTAATCCCCGTCCTTCGTTCAGGGTGCTTCAGGCTGAAGCAGACCTTGGTGAGATGCTTGAACGATCACGTGCTCTTAAAGTATCTATCACTGAATACATTACGGCTGTCTACTTCTTTGCACTGCAGAAGATATATATATCACAAACAGATAAAAGCAGAAGAGAAAAGAAAAAACTGCTCAGGATCGAGGTCCCCATAAATATGAGAAAGTTACTCCCCAGCACGACGATGAGGAATTTCTCTCTCTTCCTGCTGCCGGAAATCGATGTGCGGCTGGGAACTTATACCTTCGAGGAGATTCTAAGCTCTGTTCATCACCAGCTGAGGATGAGCGCCGACGTAAGACAGATATCGAGGTCGCTCTCATCAAATGTCAGCTACGAGAAGCTCCTTATCGTAAGGGTATTGCCACTCTTTATTAAAAAGCTTGCCATAGCCTCGGTTTACAGGGGTCTTGCATCAAGACGATGGACCGGTATAGTCACTAACATGGGACAGGTAAGCCTGCCGGCAGAGATGGAGGATCTGGTCAGCTCCCTTGAGATAATTCCTCCTCCTCCCAATCCCAATGTAAAAGTCTCCTGTGCCCTGGTATCTTATAAAGATAAAATCATGGTCACTTTTGCCAATATAACACCTTCGCGTGAGGTTGAACGTCTTATGCTGAAGCACCTCACCGACGACGGGATACATATTAAAATAATTAAAAACTACTAAAACCACTGCCATGGCCTTATGTCTGAACTGCGGTATTGAGCTGGATGATAAATACCAGGTATGCCCCCTGTGCGGAAAAGAACCCGGCAGCGTTGATGAACAAAACAATATTATCAGGAATTCTCCCTCGGAAATAATCAATCTTCAGCGCAGGGAAAACAGGAGGTATCTCTGGGAACTAAGCGGGATATTGTCATTTTCCGGTATCGCCGTATGCACTATTGTCGACCTGCTGATGAATAAAGGCCTGAAATGGTCACTCTACACCGATGTGGCTATCACTGCCTCCTGGATCATTCTCACTCTTCTTCTCTTCGCCTTCAGGAAACCCGTCATATTTACTGTATTGATGCTGCTTGACCTTCTTGCTTCCCTCTTCCTCTTCGACATGATCGCTGATGGCCGCAGCTGGTTCTTTGCCATCGGGCTTCCTGTCACAACAGCTGCCTTTATATCAGTTATTATTATAGCGATTCTCTATAAAACATCTCATTTTAAGGGGCTTAACATTATCGCAGCCGGACTTCTGATAATAGCAGGCTTTTGCATTGTCACCGAGATGATCCTTGATAACTGGCTAAAGGGAGCTGTCGATTTAAAATGGTCGCTGATATCAGGTGTCTCAATACTGCCGGCAGCGCTGATATTCCTTTTCTACCATTACCGTCTGAAGAAAGGCAATATGCTCGACGGTTTCTTTCATATATAGAAGAAGAATCACCCTGTTACCTGGTCACTCATCATCTTCTGCACCATTGTTGTCACGGTGCGGAAATCAATCTTGCCGGTGCTCATCATCGGAAGTTCTTTCACAACGATGAATTCCCTGGGCAGGGCGATCAACGGCAGTTCATTCAGCATCATCCTGAGTATATGTGTTTTATTCACTTCGCCCGATACTGTGGCCACAATATATGAGCCTCTTTTTTCATCGGGGACCTCCACCACGCAGCATGAGACCCCTTCGGGAAGAAGCTTCTCCAGGATATTCTCAACTTTTACCAGTGAGATCATCTCACCTCCCACCTTTGCAAACCTTTTAAAACGGCCTGCATGCCACAGGTAGCCGTCAGCATCGAGGGAGCCCATGTCGCCGGTATTGTACCAGCCGTCTTTCAGCACCTCTTCAGTCTGCTCCGGGTCCTCGAAATAGCCATTCATCACCGAAGGCCCCTTAACAAGGATCTTCCCCACTT
>JAKLFN010000088.1 GCA_022711195.1 Bacteroidota bacterium | reverse complement strand
CCTGTGGGCTTCGTAACGGGCCGCAGTATCCTCTTTTGAAAGATATTCACTGAAAGGGGCATAAACATTGTTGCCATCGATATCATAACGTTTAAGCTCCATCTTTGTAAGGTCATTCTCCTTAAGAAAAGTGAAAGCCTTGTCCCATCTGTCCTTCTGCCTGAAATACGATATGGCAAATTCCTTCCGGTTGATCGATGCATCAGGCTTTACCTGCCATCCGTTCAGCCATTCTCCCTTTTCAAACCATTTGTCGATTTTACTGCTGCTCCATTTTGAAGGATCGCTGTCCTTGCAACCAAAAAGTCCTAAGAAACTAAATAGTACCATAATTTTAAATAATCTAACTTGTTTCATATGAAATTTATATTTCTAAATTAAAGATCATTCCAAATATAGAAATTCTTTACATACTTTTTCAGAGGCATATTTTTTTTAAAAATTGACATACCTGCAAAACTGATTGATGAATATCCGGAAACTATCTGTTAAAGTCCTTAAACACACCTTTATGTGCGGTAAAATGCCGCAAATGGAAATAGTATTTCTCATTTTTTAAGCTATATTTGCTTTAAACTGTGATAATAAAGAGTAATTCCCTGAAGCCCATAAGAATAATCCGGCTAACCGAAATTACTTTTTGAAAGTATAGTAAAAGGTTAACTAAAAATGCCTGATATTGAAAAAGGAATTTATTCAATATCTCTGTGTGATAAATGTGTTTTTAATGAACACATTATTATCATTTGGCCAGACAACCCAGTCGTTGCAGGTAGGCATAATCCCGCATTCGCCCAACAACAGGTTTTGTACAGGTTCACCGGAAGATTTTTCGCTTGAAGCGGGGGCTAACGGCGGGACCGAACCATATTTTTATGAATGGACTTTTAGCTGGAGACCCGATACACTCAGAACCAGGACAATAACCGTACGGCCCACAACCAGCGGAGAGGTTAAACTGAAAGTTACTGACAGCAGCCGTCCACCGATAAGCAGAGATACTAAATACCAGATTTACGAAATTATTCTCAACGCCGGTTTTACCTTTCAGGCGACTGATAATTGTGCACAGACTCCTGTTAAATTTACTTCCACAGTTTCGGGTGGAACTCCTGCTTACAGTTACCTGTGGACTTTTGGCGACGGAACCACTTCTACTTTAAGGGATCCCGTACATGAATTCGCTGCACCCGGATGTTCAGGGACTGCCAGCTTTAATGTCCGGATGACTGTAACAGATGAAGACGGGTGCTCAACTTCTGTCACCAGAACTGTTACAGTGAACAGGAAACCTCAACTGGTTTTTGATGATACTCAAAATCCGTACAGTCCCTTTAAGCATTGTCCCGAGATAATCATTGATCCTGCATTCGATGTTGAGCTTGCCAACAGAACTGTACATACTTCATGTATAACCAGTTACAGAATTGACTGGGGCGATGGTACTATAATTAATAATGCAACTTTCCCCATAAGGCATACATACACGAAGGTCGGAGCTTTTCAGCTGGTGATCACTGCTGAAAATACAAGCGGATGTGCTCTCAGATGGACCCAGTATGTATACAATCAAAGCAGTCCTGCTGCCGGAATCGAATCATTCGGCGGCACAGAAGGATGTGCCCCGATTGAATTTGCTTTTGCACTGGTCGGATATGAGAATAATTCAATCGGGACAACCTATACCTGGAACTTCGGGGACGGAACTCCAAATGTCGTCTGGAATCATGGCGATCCATATGTCAATGATACAATAAGGCATTTATACAATTTTTCCTCCTGTGAAAATCCTAATAGCCCGGGATATTTTTCCACATCTGTAACTGTACAAAATGGTTGTGACACCAAAACAGCTGTAGTGGATAAAGTAAGGATCTGGTCAAAACCGGAAGCTTCGATCGGGAATGAGGAATTGCCTATAGATACAATTTGTATTAACGAAACAATTCAGCTGACTAACAATTCAGTAAATGGATATTATGGTAATAACTGCACCAGGTTAACCCAATATTCCTGGGATTTTGATAATGGAAGGACTTCGACAGCTGAGGTAATGCCACCAATGTCATGGTCGGTTCCCGGAGTTTATGATATCCTTCTGAGAGTAAGTAACCCATGCGGTGCTTCTGCCGATACATTTAAAATAGTTGTAATTGATCCTCCTGTTGCCAGGGCCACCGTTGATAATAATTCAGGTTGTGCTCCATTCAGACCGAAATTTACAAACAGCTCAACAGGTCAGAGAAAGTATCTTTGGGAAGTGATGCCGGATTCAGGTTTTACTTTTCTTAACGGCACAAGTGAAAAAAGCTGGGAACCTCAGATAAGCTTCAATCAGAGGGGGACTTACAGGGTGGTATTGTATATTTCAAATACATGCCGGACCGATTCTGTCGTATTTAATTTCAATGTTTTTGCACGACCTGAGGGGAGAATCGAAAACCTCAGCGATATCTGTATAACAAACCCGGTCATACATCCGTCAGTTGTTTATGAGAACAACGGCAGTCAGATCCGGACTTTCAACTGGACTTTTCCGGGAGGTACGCCGGCTACCGCCTCAACAATGGATCCGGGACTTCATACATACACATCTCCCGGAGAATATACTGTGAGTGTGGCTTTTGAGAATGCCTGCGGGATCAGCAGTATTTCGGATAATTTCCTTATCCATCCGGTGCCGGAGGTTACTGTAAATACTCCTGTATCTGTCTGTGCTTCGCAAAGCCTGACAATAACCGGTACAAGAACTGCCAATGTCACATCAATAAAATGGCATACCCGGGGGGATGGATATTTCAGCAATGATACATTGGCAAATCCTGTATATCATCCGGGAAGGAATGACATAGCCAATGCAGGAGCTATACTACAGATCACCGCAGATGGGATCGCTCCCTGCGGGCCGGACACTGCCCTGCTAAGGTTATCAATTCAAAGAGAACCTCATGTAAGGGTCGATGATGATGTCAGTATTTGTGAAGGTCTTGAATATCGCATCACAAACACGACAGCAGAGAATTATAGTGTATTGAAATGGTCAACCACGGGAGACGGACATTTCTCAAATCCTGATATCCTGCTTCCGACATATGTTCCCGGGAGCAATGATATAACCAGAGGTCATGTAGAATTATCCCTTACAGCTCAGGCAAACGCTCCCTGTACAGTAAATGCTTCAGATACCCTGAAAATAACTTATGTCAGGGTGCCGGTGATCAGTGCCGGTCCCGACCGGGATATCTGTCAGAACGGACAGGTATCATTAACAGCCACAGGTACCGGTTTTAATTCTGTAAGATGGAATCTTATTACCGGACAGGGAACATTCAGTGACAACTCAGGACTAACACCAGTATTTACCCTCGGCCAGGGAAATCGTGACACCCTGATAGTAATTACAATAGACGCGGCCGGAGGATATGGTTGTTCTGCCGTTCACGACACAATAAAGCTTTCTGTAATTCCCATGCCTTCTGCTTTTGCCGGCGACAATGCAGTAGTTTGTGAAACAGGATCATATAAGTTGCTGGGCGCTGCCGTTAATAATTACTTTAATTATTTCTGGACTGTTAACGGGGACGGTTCTCTTGACAATAACTCTCTGATTGATCCGGTTTATACTCCCGGACAGAATGATATTATAAATGGCAGCGTGACACTTACTCTGACTGCCGAAGGTAAGTCAGTTTGTCCGGATGTATCCGATGAGGTAAGCATTTTCATTCAAAAATTGCCTGGATCAGATGCAGGAAGCGACCAGGAGATCTGTAAATCCGGTAGTTTTACGACAAGAGGCAGTCAGTTGAATGGCACTTCTTTTCAATGGATGACCCTCGGGACAGGCACATTTGGAAATGCAGCAGATCTCGTTACTGCATATTACCCTTCTGATGATGATATGGACAGTGGCCGTGTTCATCTTGTTCTGAAAGTAGATCCCCTTGCTCCCTGCCTGCTGCCTGATTATGATACACTTTTGCTGACTTTCGTTGATCCCCCTGTAATCTCGGTAGGTAATGACACAACCATATGTTCTTCTTCATTTATACCGGCAAGTGCATATGCTTTAAATTCAACACAATATGAATGGTCTTCAAGCGGAAGTGGCACATGGTCAAACCAGAATATTATAACTCCTGTCTATTACCCTTCGGCTGCTGATATTACAGCCGGGACGGTTGTACTTACATTAACATCACGGAACCCGACCTGTCCGGTTGTCACTGATAACCTTACACTTACACTTAGCCCCTTCCCGGTTTCAGAGGCAGGCCCCGATGATATTATCTGTGAGGATCAGGGGAAACAATTGTCCGGATCGTTTGTTTCTAACCACAATGGGATTGAATGGAGAACTTCCGGAGACGGGAGCTTTAACGACATCCATATCGCGCATCCGTTATATCTTCCGGGACTTAATGATATTGCATCCGGAAGTGTTAAACTATATCTGATTGCTGCCGGAAGGCCACCCTGCAATACACCCGCTATAGATTCACTGATACTGGCCATTCAAAAAAATCCTTCAGTTTATGCCGGGACCGATACGATAGTTGGTGAAAGAGAGCAATTTACAACGGTTGAGGCGAGAGCGGAGTATACGGATCAGGTGAACTGGTCAACAACAGGAGACGGGACATTTATAAACGGTTCCGGTGTAATAAGCACTTATATTCATGGTCCGGATGATCTTCTGAACGAAAGTGTTTCGCTGATAATAAGAGGAACAGCCCAGTCACCATGTCTGGAAACTGTGACAGATACAATTCATCTGTCTATAACCCCGTTACCAATGGCAGATGCAGGTTCAGATGAAAGGATCTGTGAAGGATCAAATGTTACTATAACAACAGCTTCTGCAGAAAAATATTCAGAGATTTGGTGGACGACACCAGGAAGCGGAATTTTGGATAACAGTACGTCCCTGACACCGACATATCATCCGGGTAATGCCGATATTGAAAACAGATCAGTCGTGCTGGTTCTTCATGCCAGAGGTAAAGATCCGATTGAAAATTATGTTGTTTCGGATTCCATGACCATAGAGATCATTCATAACGTCTATGCTGATGCAATACCGGCAGATACAGCGTGTGTAAACTCATCTTACCAGATCAGTGATATAATATACAGGGATGTGAATATGATTTCCTGGAGAAGTTCGGGTAATGGCAATTTTGATGCTGCTGATAAAGAAAATCCGGTTTATGTCTTTTCATCCGACGACAAAGAAAGAGATACAATATATTTCTATGTCCGGGTAACCAGCATCTCACCATGTGTTCTGGCGGTGCATGATACCATGATGATAAGATTATATCATGAACCGGGACCTTCCTTTGACTATGACAATCCTGAAGGATGTGCTCCGCTGAATGTAAGCTTTACGAACAGAACTGAGGGTGAAGAACTGACTTTTCTCTGGAATTTTGGCAATGGTCTGACAAGTTCTGATGAAAATCCTTCAGATATATTGTTCAACCAGGGAAGACTGGCAGATACCACATATACAGTAATTCTTACAGCAACAAATCGGTGCAGTTCACTTTCTTCGGGCAGGGATGTTATAGTAAAACCAGCGCCTATTGCCAGTTTTGGCATGGATGTGTCGTGGGGCTGTTCGCCAAAAGAAATCAAATTATTCAATGTAACGACAGGTTTACCTGAAACTTTTACTTGGAAATGGGGGGACGGAGAAGCAAACTCAACGCTGGAGAATCCCGGATCGCATATTTTCCGAACAGGAATAAGTGATACGACCTATACGATCACCCTCATTGCGGAAAATGAATGCGGTGTGGATTCTTTACAAAAGTCAGTCATCATTTTCCCCAATATAGTCAGAGCATTTTTTGAATCAGATACCACTCTGGGTTGTGCTCCACTAAGTGTTTCATTCACTAACTATTCCAGAGGTGTCCTGGGAAATACCCCGTTCCTGAACTGGTCGTGGAACTTCGGTGACGGAAATGTTACCGATGAACTGAATCCTGTTCATGTTTTCGAAGAACCCGGAAAATATACTGTCACCCTTTACGTAAATGATACATGCAGTCACGATTCATTTACGACGGAGATACATGCCCTGGGAGCCCCTGCTGTCGATTTCGTCACCGATAAGTCTGTTTACTGTGACTATGATACAATCTCCCTAACACCGGTAAATATGTCCATCAATGAAATAGCCGGTGTAATCTGGGACTTTGGTGATGCTAACCTTGGATCTGAATTCAATGCACAACATCTGTATGACCAGGCAGGTACATACACTATAACCCTTACAGGCAAGGATATCATTACAGGATGTACGGCAAGTACCTCCAGAGATATAACCATCCACAAGTCCCCTCTTGCAGCATTCAGCATCCTTGAAGATGATGGTTATCATCCCCTTGACATAGTGTTTGTCAACGAAACAATAGGAGGTAAATATTTTACATGGGACTTTGGAGATGATCAATCAGCTCAGGAAATAAATCCGTGGCACAGGTACGATAGTGCCGGGACATACATTGTGATATTAACAGCTTCAGATGATTATGGTTGTACAAACACAATTTCCGATTCAATAAGCTTTGAGTTCTCGAAAGGATTATACATTCCGAATGCACTGTCTCCTGAAAGTCCCTTTGACGGAGTCAGGGAATTTAAGGCGATCGGAGCCGGATTGATTGAATTTCATCTTGTGATATATGATACATGGGGAAACCTGATCTGGGAAACTACCGGACTTGATAAAGGAGTACCTGTTGAAGCCTGGGACGGCACATTAAAGGGGAAAGCGTTACCTCCGGATGTTTATGTATGGCATCTAAAGAAGGCTGTTTTTGCTGACGGCGAAGAATTTAAAGGTCAGAGATATGGGTCGATAACATTAATTAAATAAATGGAAATTATGAAAAATAAATACCTGAAGCTGGGTTTATGTGGATTCATGATTTTCTCATTTAATATCCTGAAGTGTCAGGACCCTCAGTTTTCTCAGTTCTATAACAGTTCAATATATTATAATCCGGCTACCTCAGGCCTGACTAGGGATCTTCGTTTTTCTTCAACTTACAGGGATCTGTGGAGTAAAATTCCAGGAGATCTTTCAACTTATTTTCTTTCTGTTGATTACCAGTGGTCAAAAAAGAATATCGGTATCGGGTTCCTCATGTTAAGTGATAATGAAGGACTGAACCGTATCAGGACGAAACGTCTCGAACTTGTATATTCATACAGGGTCTTACAGGATAAGGATAAAATGCTTCAGCTGGGAATGTCAGTATTCTCGATAAATATGAGAGATTTCAGGAACAGTGATTTCATTTTCACAGATCAGCTGGATCCGATCCGGGGAGTAATCCGCCAGAGTTCTTTTTTAAATGATGAAGTGGAACCTGTGATTTACCCTGACTGGAATGCCGGGCTGGTCTACAGGCAAAACCTGAACCTTTATAATATTACTCCCACAATAGGCATATCTGCCAGCCATATTTTAAGGCCAAATATCTCATTCGTAAATAATGTTTTCAGGCTGCCGGTAAAATATGTGGTTAATGCAAATTTGCTGACAAAGGTAGTTTTTAACAGAGGGAAAGCAGACAGAACCAGGATAGCCCTGTTAGATCCGGGATTTGGTTATGAATACCAGAAACCTTTTCAGACATTTACAATTGGCTCCGGATTTGATGTCGAACCACTCAGATTTGGTATGTATTTCAGGAACAGAAGCCTGTTTGCCGATGATGTATATAAATTCAACTCAATAATCATTCATGCCGGAATAGTTATGTCCAGTTCGGACAATCATGATCTGATCATTGATTACACATATGATTCAACAATTTCAAAACTCGAGTTTGCTTCGGGCGGAGCTCATGAAATAACACTGACGTATAACATCTCCCTGCCCGAAAGAAAAGGCGCTGTGGAATGTTACAAGGAATGGTGGAGAGAAGTAAGAGGCAGACCTATTACTCTGAAGAGGAGGTAGTTCCATTTCCGCCTGATGGTACTGATCATTTCCTTATCAGACAAGGAACTTTTCAATTTCTCTGATGGAGCGATCCCAGAAAGTATCATTCACTGAACTTTCTGGTTCCGGTAGTTTCCTTATCCTTTTGCGTACGTCATAAACCGCTCCGTTAATTATTTCGGCTCCGGTCAGTATATCTGAAAGTACTGTGGCTTGTTTTCCGGGTTTTCTCAGGATTCGTACTCCGGTCTGATAGACGATCCTGAATACCCCCGACTGGGTTCTGTATAACTGGGATCCAAAAATGCCGGGATCAAAACTTATAAATTGAATCCGGCTCCGGGCATATTTCACGGAATAATGACGGCACATAAGTGCGAGGTAAAGCTTGGAATCCGAATAGGCCCGCCAGGCCCTGTATTCTTCAGATGAACCTGCAGATCTGAACTGTGGCATCGCAACCCTGTATGCCATCGAGGTCACTGCTGCGATCCTCATAGGCTTTCTGTGAT
>JAKLFN010000087.1 GCA_022711195.1 Bacteroidota bacterium | reverse complement strand
CTTCAAGAGAGACTATTGACTTGATCATCAAGATTCGTGAGCTAATGATGAACTATAAACGCACATTACGAGACAATTACAAATTCTACAGTCAGGATTTACTCAATAACCTTTTTAAACATCCATACACAAAAATTGAGTTTATTCAGCGGGACCTGGATGTCTCAAGGATTACTGCAGCCAATTATTTGAACCAACTTGCTGGTGACAAACTCCTGACAAAAAAGAAACTGGGGACAGCAAATTATTATATCAATGATCCCCTCTTTAAATTGCTATCCGAAAGATAATTTAATATAATACTAAGGGTAACACGGACAATATGGGTAAGTTGTTCGTCATGGTTTTTGCAGAATCCCGCTCCCAAGACAAATCCTGCTGAAACTTGTATCCGGACACGCGCACCTGCCCGCAATTAAATTCCTGCACCGTGACAGTTTGATGGTTAAAGTATCATGACCGTGACCGGTGCTCGCGTCGGGTAAAACAACCTCCCCATATTGCCGGGCCGTTATCGTCAGCATCTATACCATATTGTAACACGTACCAAGAATAATATTCCGGCCCTAAGATTGGAACATTCAGGTGAGCTTTTTGCATATGAGGACGAGTACAGAAGACTGATTGAAGAGGCTGGTATTTTGATCAATAACCTATACTTTCCCTGACAAATACATGACGCTCCTTCAGAGCTAAAAGACATTGGATTGGCCTACCCCCGGCTGGCCGCCGGGGGTTATTCATATATCCGCTCTTTCAGAGCTAACAATCACCTGGCAGATCTACTCCCGGCTGATTACCTGGGATTACCCATCCATATACTCCTTCAGAGCTAACAATCACCTGGCTGATCTACCCACAGCTGATTACCTGGGATTACCCATCCATATACTCTTTCAGAGCTAACATTCACCTGGCAGATCTACCCACAGCTGATTACCTGGGATTACCCATCCATATACTCTTTCAGAGCTAACAATCATCTGGCAGATCTACTCCCGGCTGATTATCTGGGATTACCCATACATATACTCTTTCAGAGCTAACATTAACCTGGCAGATCTACCCACAGAGGCCAGCCGGGGGTAAATTGTACAAAAACTATCGAAGAGCTACCTAAGGCACACCGCAGATCGATAAAGGCAAAGAACCAGTACGACCTTAAAGGAAAGCTTCTGAGGTATGGATTGTCAAAAGGTTATAAGAGCACCCTTTTGTATGAGATTATCTCACGAAAATTTAAAGATATAGATCAGGAAGGGCATGAAAGCTGCGAGGAAGAGAGCTGAAGAACCTGCAATATCATAAATAATGAGCTGTTTTCCTGATTCAGGATGGTTTATGTAGATCTTTGAAAAGAAGATCCTCATGATCAGTTGTCCGGCAAAGAAAAGGAAGATCCTCATACCGTAACTGTTCCAGTTATAAGCCTCTTCAATCCTCCCTCTCAGTATCAGCGAGAAACTGTGCGACAGCCCGCAGGATACACACTCTTCACCTGTGATTTTTTCATGTATGCAAGCGACGGGATAGCTGTTTGCATCGGGTGAATAGATGCCGGAGTAAATCAATATAAGTAAGATTACCCCGGCAAGAGCAATATTTATAATGGGATAGGGCTCGCTGAGCCCCATCTTCCTATTATTCATTGCGATATTATTTTCCGATAGAGATACTAACATTTGCCTTTGTTGTATCGGCACCTTCGAGCTCCTCAAGAGTTTTCTTCCTGTCTGATTTACCTGTCCCGACATTTATTTCAACCTTGTCATCGCCATCTTCAACCTTTATATTGACGTTGGCATCTTCGAGGTCCCTTATGACATTATCCTGTACATCGTTAACAATGTCTTCTATCTTCTCAGGCCATTTATCTGATTCCAGATTTTTGGCGAATTTGCCTGCAACAAAAAACTGTGAAAATGAGATCATTGTTGCAACGACGCCGATAATAAGGCCTGCCATAATGATACCCCTGGGGGAGTCATCTCTCTGCGCCTGTGAAAGTCCGACAGCAGCAAGCACTATTGAAATGATACCCGGAATTATAGCAAGCATGCCTACACAGGGTATAACAGCCATAACAAAAGTTATTATTGCTGTTATCAGAGATGCTATCCCGAGGCTTTGTCCTGAATTTTTCTTTGACTCTTCCATAACCTTGATAACTAAATGTTAATTTTTCATTCCTTTTCCAGGATATCAACCATATCCTGTTCCAAAGACGTCTTTGGAACTTCAATGATGCGTCCTGCTTCTATATTATTTCTAAAAAAAATAAAAGTCGGTACTCTTACTATGTTAAGACTCTCATAATCTGCTATTGGAGAGAACTTTGAATCGTCGACGCCGATATAGGTGAGTTTTTCTTCCGGGAACTTCCAGTAATCGAGAATTTTCATAAAACGGGGTACTTCCCTCCTGCTGTCGGGGCACCATGAACCCATTACTATCTTTATTGAAAGACCCTCCTTGCCGATGGTTGTTAATTTTTTAACAATCTCTTCATTAAATTGATAGTCGTCATATCCCTTAATAAACCACTCTGAATGAGGGGGAGTTGTCATCATCCGCCTTGTAAAATGACCCAGAAGCCATGTCGGCGCATCATGAAAATCAACAGGGGCTGTCACAGATTCTGCGGGAGCACTGTCAGAGCGGCTTCCCGTCATTCTTTTCCCTGAGCTGCAGCCAAAGAAGAGAACTGCACTTAACATTAAAATCAATATTCTCATATTTGTCGGTTAAGGCAAAAAGGTACAAAGTCACTAAGATACAAAGAATGTTTATACCCGGAATCCGGCCCGGATATCATTATTTCTCTGTTTGCGGGCAACAATTATTTTGTCAGTCGAGGTTATGAATTAATACTTCGAGGATCTGTTTTGCTGCTTTTGCCACTGATGTTCCGGGGCCAAAGATGGCTGAGACACCGGCATCATAAAGATACTGGTAATCCTGTGCGGGGATAACGCCTCCTGCAATTACAAGAATATCTTCCCGACCGAGCTTCTTCAGTTCATCAATAACCTGTGGAATAAGGGTTTTATGTCCTGCAGCAAGGCTTGATATTCCCAGTACATGGACATCATTTTCAACAGCCTGTCGTGCTGCTTCAGGGGGTGTCTGAAACAGGGGGCCTATATCGACATCGAAGCCTATGTCGGCATATCCTGTTGATACTACTTTTGCACCACGGTCATGTCCATCCTGTCCCATTTTTGCAATCATAATCCGCGGCTGACGACCTTCCCTGGCCGCAAAGTCTGCAACAAGCTTCCTGGCTTCTTCAAGATCCTTGTCCGACTTATACTCTGATGAATATACACCTGACATTGTTCTTATTACTGCTTTATATCTTCCGGCTATTTTTTCACATGCATAAGAGATCTCCCCCAGGGTTGCACGTTTGGCTGCTGCATCGACAGCCAGTTCGAGGAGGTTTCCGTTACCCGTGCGGGCACATTCTGTAATGGCTTCAAGCGCTGCCTGGCACTCTGCTTCATTTCTCTCCGATCTGAGCCTCTGAAGTCTCCTGATCTGTGATTCCCTGACAGCGCTGTTATCGACCTCAAGTATCTCAATAGGGCTCTCCTTATCGAGCCTGTACCTGTTCGTTCCGACTATCACCTGCTGGCCGGAGTCTATTTTAGCCTGTGCCCTTGCAGAAGCCTCTTCAATCCTCATCTTTGGGATGCCTGATTCAATGGCTTTTACCATTCCTCCCAGCCTTTCGATCTCCATAATATGTTCCCAGGCTTTATGGGCAATCTCAAGGGTGAGAGACTCAACGTAAAATGAGCCGGCCCATGGATCAACAGCCCTGCATATCTGTGTTTCCTTCTGAATAAATATCTGGGTGTTTCGTGCAATGGCAGCAGAAAAGTCGGTAGGAAGGGCAATGGCTTCATCGAGTGCATTGGTATGAAGGCTCTGGGTATGTCCCAGTGCGGCAGCCATGGCTTCGATGCATGTCCTCCCAACATTGTTATAAGGATCCTGTTCGGTAAGACTCCATCCCGAAGTCTGACAATGTGTTCGCAGCGCGAGTGATTTAGGATTTTTGGGGTTGAATGTTTTTACCAGTTTAGCCCACAGCATCCTTGCTGCCCTCATCTTTGCTATTTCCATGAAATGATTCATCCCAACAGCCCAGAAGAAGGAGATCCGTGGTGCGAGTGCATCGACATCGAGACCTGCCTTTAATCCGGTTCTCAGGTATTCCAGGCCATCGGCAAGGGTATAGGCCAGTTCTATATCGCATGTTGCGCCAGCCTCCTGCATATGATACCCCGATACGCTTATCGTATTGAATTTTGGCATCCTGGCGGTAGTATAGGCAAAGATATCTGCGATGATCCGCATGGAGAATTCGGGAGGATATATATATGTGTTCCTGACCATAAACTCCTTCAGGATGTCATTTTGTATGGTGCCGTTGAGTTCTTCAAGTTTTGCTCCCTGTTCAAGGGCTGCAACAATATAAAAGGCCATCACCGGCAATACTGCCCCGTTCATGGTCATTGACACCGACATCTTGTTCAGCGGGATCTGGTCGAAGAGTATTTTCATATCGAGTACCGAGTCGACTGCCACTCCAGCCTTCCCAACATCGCCGGTAACACGCTCATGGTCTGAATCATAACCCCTGTGTGTAGGCAGGTCAAAAGCTACAGAAAGGCCTTTCTGCCCTGCTGCCAGATTTCTCCTGTAGAAGGCATTTGAATCTTCTGCTGTTGAAAATCCTGCATATTGCCTTATTGTCCATGGCTGTATAACATACATGCTTGAATATGGACCACGGAGAAAGGGTGGTATTCCGGCTGCATAGCTCAGATGATCCATCCCCTCAAGATCTTTTAATGAATATGTGTTTTTAACAGGGATCTGTTCAGCAGTCATCCATGCTGCTTCCCTGGAAGCCGGTGTTTTCCCGGGCTTAAGATCGGCTGGGCCGTTCACGGAAAATACCGGCCGGTTTACCTGTATTATTTGAAGATCATCCTTCAGGTCAGGAAAGACCAGGAGTTTGCCGGTGATCCTTTCACTTATCTTTTCTGCCGAATCCCTGATCATACTGTGGATCATACCTTTATTGAGGCAGGCCAGGAATCCGCCCTCTTTTTCCATATCAAGGAAGAGTTTCCATGCTCTTTCAGCAAAAAGATATGTCAGCTTTTCAATATAATAAGAACCGGCAGCAGGATCGGCTACTTTGCCGAAGTAAGCCTCTTCCCTGAGGATCAGCTGCTGATTACGTGCTATTCGTTCTGAAAATTCATCAGGCTTTCTGAAGAGAAGGTCGCTGGGTCCGACAGTGACAGAGTCTGCTCCGCCAAGCACTGCCGACATTGCTTCTGTCTGTGTCCTGAGCATATTCATATGCTGATCAGAAAGCGATTTGTTGAGCTCACCGGTCACGCTGTGAATTTCCATTCCGGGCAGATCAGGAGTACCGGGACAAAAGCTTTTCATTACCGCTGCCCAGAGCAATCTTGCCGCCCTGAGTTTTGCTATCGCAGGAAAATATTCGGGACCTATGCTGAATGAAAATCTGATCTTTGAAGCAGCGACTTCCGGTTCAATTCCCCTGTGGACGAGCTGAGCCATGTATTCAGCACCCATTGAGATACCTGAAGCAAGCTCCTGGACAATGTCGCACCCGGCATTTCCGAAGTTAGAGACATTTATATGAAGAGCCCTGAAGTTCGGAATTGTCGAAGTCAAAGCTGCAGTGGCGGCAAGATAATCAAGGCCATCGGCCAGGGGGACACACAGAGTTCCGTTCAGCATAAGCCTTCCGAAAGGATCCGTTTCGACGGCGCCATAAATTTTTGAAGGATCAGAACCCGATCGTTCTGTAAAAGCTTTGAATGACCCAACAACCTCTTTTGCCTTTCCGTTTGAAAAGAAATTTATCTCAGTTGTCTCCGGATTGATGCCATTCAGCAAAGTGGCAAAACCTTCTGTATTGATGGATTCCGGATCGGAGATTATGAAGCCTAAAGAATCGACTCCTTTGGTCAGGAGGTTGAGGGCAATAGTGTTTGCCGATTTATAATCGGTGACAACAATATTCTGGCGTATTCTCCACGAATTTCTGTCACTCTTACTTCCCCTTACAAAAGGGAACTGTCCCGGGATTGTGTCTAAGAATGTCTGGTCTTTAATATCTTCAAACATGTAGAAGGGCATCAGGTCTATTCCTTCGCGTGTTTTCCAGACCAGCTTCTCATTAAGGTCCTCACATTTAAGGTCGGCGGCAATCCGGTTCATCCATTCCTTTGAGGTAACCGGAGGAAACTCTTCAAATAACTTTTTTCTTTTGGTCATTTTCCTGCAAATTCCATTAAATATGATTTTATAAAATCACTCAGATCGCCATCGAGGACAGCCTGAACATTACCTGTTTCAAATCCTGTACGATGATCTTTTACCATTTTATAAGGATGGAGCGTATAAGATCTTATCTGTGAGCCCCACTCTATTTTCTTTTTATCTCCCTCGATCTTAGCCTGTTCCTCCATTCGCTTTCTCAGCTCAAGCTCATAGAGTTGTGATTTAAGGATCCTCATTGCATTTTCCTTGTTGTTAAGCTGTGATCTTGTCTCCTGGTTTTCGATCACCAGTCCTGAAGGATGATGCCGGAGGCGTACCGCCGTTTCCACTTTGTTTACATTCTGTCCTCCTGCGCCGCTCGACCTGTACGTTTCCCAGGTTATATCGGCGGGGCTGACTTCAATTTCAATATTATTATCGATGAGGGGTGAGATGAATACCGAGGCAAAAGTTGTCTGCCGCTTACCCTGTGCATTAAAAGGGGAAATTCTGACGAGCCGGTGAACGCCATTTTCGCTTTTGAGATATCCGTAAGCCTGTTCTCCGTCGATCTCTATTGTCACAGATTTCACGCCTACTTCATCGCCCGGCTGGAAGTCGAGTTCTTTGACCGGGTAGTTATTGCGTTCAGCCCAGCGAAGGTACATACGCATCAGCATTGAAGCCCAGTCGTTTGATTCTGTTCCTCCTGCCCCGGAGTTTATTTTGAGGATGGCGCCCAGCTGATCTTCCTCCTTGCGGAGCATATTCCGGACCTCTAGGTTCTCGACAAGTGTAAGGCATGATTCATATTGTTTATCGAGGTCGGTTTCTGATGCTTCACCTTCCCTGAAAAAATCGAATATCACTGTAAGATCGTCAACAGCGGTATTAACACGGCTGAAGTCGTTCGTCCAGCTTTTAAGCTGTGAGATGTTCTTTAGTAATTCCTCTGCTTTTTTCGGATCGTTCCAGAAACCCTGCTGTTGTGAATCTTTTTCTTTTTCAGCGATCTCATTCAGTTTACCTTCGATGTCAAAGATACCTCCTTAACGCGTCACGGCGTCCGGCAAGGTCTTTTATCTGCTCATTGGTGATCATAAAACATGTTTTGGCAAATGTAGTAAATAAGTTAAGATTATTTTATGGCACAGGATGATGTTGCCTTAATATGGTTAGTGATTTGCAGAGAAGGGTCCCTCACTTCGTTCGGGATGACTGTGGTCTTTTTTGAATGGAGGGAGAGGAATCTCCCTGATGTTTGTATTGATTAAATAAGGAAAGTTAATAAACCTTGAAGCCGGAAAAAGTGCCTGTTCCGGTTTGGGTTGCAGTTCCTGTATATATTACTAATTTAACTACGTCCCCCTCCAATAATTTCATTGTTAGTGAACGACTTATAAGCGTATACTGAGAGATATCAGTAGCAATTTCTTCGTAAGGATCAGCATTAAGATAAATTATTAATTTCCTTGAACCACCACTACCATCGGCATTGTAATTGATACTAAATGTGTATATACCAACTACTGGGGCGATAAACTCCCCTGTAGAAATCTTATATCCTCCGCCATCATTATAATCAATTATATTGGGTAGAAAAGTAACCTCTGTGGTAGAGGAAGCTGGCAGAGAAACCTGTTTCTTTGCCCTGAATGCAACCAGAGAACCTAATGGTACTTTATTCCCTCCGGATATTTCCAGTTCATTTGTTTCCTCAATATAATTAAGTGTCTGACTATCGGTATTGTCGCGTAAAGCCGACAGATTAACCGAGTTCCCTCCTGAAACAGCAAGGGTGTTTGAAGACTCAGTAAAAGAAAGTGTCTGATTGTCTGTATTATCAAGATATGGCACCATATTAATCGGAGTTGCATCACTCTTGCCTGTCACCTTTAATATATTTCCTTCAAGCTTAAGGTCCTGAATCTCATTCCCCGGATCGGCATCGGCATCATTCTTCAGTTCCGTCAGATTGACGGCTGCTCCTGTGCTTTTCAGTAGCGTCAGTTCACGGGTGGTACTGTTATATGCAAGATCCTGTATCTCATTTCCCGGATCTGCGTCTGCGTCATTTTTCAGGGAGCTCAGATCGGCCGGTGCACTGCCGGTGAGGTATAACTTGTTTTCGGCTCCATTAAATGTTAATGCCTGTATCTCATTTGCAGGATCGGCATCGGCATCGTTTTTCAGTTCTGTCAGGTTTACTGCCGGGGCATTGCTTTTCAGAAGAGAAAGTTCACGTGTGGTG
>JAKLFN010000086.1 GCA_022711195.1 Bacteroidota bacterium | reverse complement strand
TATCTTTTCCGGTAATATTCCCGGAGTAATATACTTCAAGATCAGAGAAATATCTGTTAATAATAGTATCGGAAATAAACGAATAATTCAGTGTAAGATCGTCGTTCAGGAAAATCCTGTTCATCTGACGGCCAAGAAAGTCTATTACCTTTTTCCTTGTACTATAATCACTGACTATAAAATTTGCAGGAGCTTTTTCATATTTCTCGTCAATGAAATATGGACTTTCGGGATCATTATCCTCAGGATCCTGGTTTTTATTATATATGAGATCAGACCAGTAGACAAGTTTAAATTCAGGAAGTCTGACATTAAATTCCTGTTTCTTAAGTCCTTCATTCATTGCGAGCTTCCACCAGTATTCAAGTAAATGCCTGGATGGCTTGTTCCCCAGTCCGTGGACGCCAATAATTACGTTTGCCATAAGATTAACAAATCAATATGTAAAGTTAACAAATCCTTATTCAATCAATAATTACTAACTTTAGGCACTTTAGGCACTTTAGGCACTTTAGGCACTTTAGGCACTCATAGCACTTATCCTTGCCCTTCCGTCAAAACCGTTGTGATTATGAAGACTGATAATAAAATTGACAGATTGTTCGGTCCATCCGGAACATTTGCCGGCTACTCGTTAATATTTTTTGGTGCAATTACGACTTACTTTAGTTTAACGGGTTTGATACTTGTAATTGCCGGGGCGTTTATGGCATTTACTTATGAAGGTACCCTTATAGATTTTGATTCGGCTAGGATAAAACCTTACACCTCTCTTTTTGGTGTTTATAAGAATGGCAGGTGGTATAATGCTCAGGAATTCAGTAAGTTTTACATTTTCAGGTCGAGGCGTAGTTCAACTATGCACAGCAGGGGTAATGTACCGCTTACAATTAAGAGCAGTGATATCAGGCTTGCACTTTTGAAAGGGGACGGATCGCAGAAAATTATAATTAATAAGTATGATTCATTTGAAGCGGCACGGACTGAGATGTCGGATTTGATAAGGGAACTGAAGCTTACGAGGTTGGATGAATGGAAAAAACCTTAAATTTGCCACCCGGAATATTAAGTATGAATTATTTGTGATCCGGAAATTTTAAAAACTAATATATTATGGCAAAATTATCAACAAGAGAAGGCTACCTGAGAAGAGAGTTAGAAAAGAAGAAAGCAATGATAAAAGGTAAGAAATATCATGCTTCCACCAAGAAATCCTCATCCAAAAAGTATAATGATATTCAGAGGAACAACAGCTTAATTATTGATAAGTTAAAGAAAGAATTATAAGATTCCTGCCCGGAGCTGCCGGGGCTGATTCTGTTTGCTTTTTCAGGGCGGAATATCGGGAGTACCCTTTGTTGCGATAAACTGTTAAGAAAAACGGGAAAGCCCTCCTTCGCTAAAGCTTCGGAGGGCGAAGAGTGGACTGTGTCCACCGAAGCCCGCAGAAGCTTTGGCGGTACAATCTATATCAAAACGGGAAAGCCCTCCTTCGCTAAAGCTTCGGAGGGCGAAGGTGGAGATTAAGGGATTCGAACCCTTGTCTTGTGACTGCGAGTCACATACTCTAACCAGCTGAGCTAAATCCCCGTGTTACATTATCCAAATTTAAGCAGAATAATATTAATCAGAAAATCCTGGCAGCATTTAAATATCATTCATTTAACTGTGTAATTTATTAAACTACGTTTTATAAAACGTATTTTAATACGTATTTTAATACGTATTAAAATACGTAGATATTTTTAGTATTCAAGTCTAAGGCTTGTTTTTCCGGTAAAGGGCCTTACAGTTACTATTTCATTTGCCGGATCATAAGTGCCTCCGATAATTTTCACGGGGTGTTTTCCTGCAGGATGAGGGAACCTGATAATGATTCGATCCGGCTTAAGGTCTGAATCGCATTCAATGTTTGCTTCGATAAAGCCTTTTGCAACATTTGAGCGTATCGTGAACGAGAGATCACCGAAATAAGTTGAGGCATTTTTGATTTCGATGACCTTACCGTCTTCAAGCCATCGTCGGGGTATTCCCTGGAGGAGCTTCAGAGTATTACCTTCCTCAAGGAAGAGCATCCATCTTGTTTCCATTAAGAACCATGCTTCTTCATGTGTTTTATGAACACTTGCCTGGTACAGATGTTCCCAGAAGGTATATGTCTCACGATCGGCAAGAGCTGAAAAAGTATTGTAATATGTTTTCAGGAAGGGTTTAATTAATCCGAGCTTCAGTTGTATCCAGTTATGTCGGCTGTAATACGGCTGGGAGAAAGCTGCATTTCTCTGATACATCATTTCGCTATGGTATTTCAGCATCAGTAATGAGGCTTCTTCAGCAGGTTCAAGGACTTCGCAAAAAATAAGGTAAAGTGGTCCTAGCAGTGCATCTGAAATTGTAAAGGTACCATGGGACAAGAAAGTTTCAGGTTTGTTATAAAGCAGTCTCAGGGATTCTGCTTCGGTCCAGGGTGGAACCGTAGGGCACCAGGTACCATCACCGGCAGGAACCACCGGAGATTTTGCCATAGAGTTGATCAGAGATGTCCGGATATCCTTTTTCCAGCTTTCGGCTTCGTTTTTAAGGCGACTGGCATTTTCTTTATCTGTAAATGTCAGGATTTCGGCAATCCTGCTGAGGCCAAGATAACCATACGCATTCAGCATAAACTGATGGTACTGATCTTCCGGGTCGGCAACTTTACCGTCGATCATACCATAACCCTTCCCCTCCAGATCTGCTTTTTTGTTTTTCTCACGCCATTGCAAAAGGAAATCACACGATTTGAGCAATTTCAGCTTAACATCATTAACCCAGGCGGTATCACGGGTATATCTGAAATATTCACCCATGCTCCAGAGTGCTGCACCGGTTTCAACCATATATCCGCCGAAATTCTGGATCATACCATCTTCATGCTGCTTATCAAGAAAGTACATAAGCGATCTGCGGGCAACATCATGAAGCCCCATTGAACAATAGAACTGTATAATAGGAGAACTCTCAGTACCGATCGGCGAATAAACACCTATGCATGGAGCGAGGGTACCTTCAGGTTCGATCCCATATGTTATTAAATCGAGATGCAGCAACCCGGCCTGCACCATTTCTTCGATACGCTTCTCCGGCAGTTTAATCCGGGCAGCATCATTCAGTTTTTCCTTCCAGAAATTTCTGCACTCAGCCAGTCTTTTACTGAATGACTGTCCGGCCAATCTTAGTGCTCTTTCTCTGGAAACAGGATTGTGGGGCAGATAAAATTCAAATACAGCGGTATCGCCAGGTTGTAACAGAACTGCAATTTCCTCATTTGGCAGTGGTTTTCCATTGAGTTTTGAGATCCCGAAAATACGATCAGGCGAATAACCCGACAGGCCGGTTTCCCTGTCATATGAATATTTGAATTTTTCCCACCATCCTGATCCCGGACGTAATGTTCTGAAAAATGCATATCGCGGAACGGAAGCGGTATTGATTGCTTCAGCCCTGAAATACAGAACAGTTTCTTCTGTATTGAATGAATTTTTCTCAAGCAGCGGGTTTAACAATTCTTTCTGGTCCGGAGTGAACATATGTCCTGCACTATAGTGATCAGCAACAAGAAAATGGGTTCCGAAAGCTTTGTTTTTATTAAGGAGAGATGATTCAAAGGATACAAATGAGGTGGTTTTGTATTCAATATCCTCATCTTTCAGTGTGGTATGAAGTATTGGCAGTATCCCTTCATCCAGCCTCCGGGAAATATTTTGTTCAACTCCCACTCCCCTGCCTGTCATGTAACTGTAATCGGTGCTTGTATTGTTAGTCTCCGGAAGTAATACTGAGGAGGAAGCCATCCGGGGAGTGATAGTTGACATTTCACCCGAGAATCCCAGCTCAAAAAGGCGAATGTCACGACTTATTCCCAGCCAGACAGGGCAGACCTGGTTCCGGGTATGGGAAGCTGCCGAATCAAATGATTCTTCCGGTTCATTATCAATCTTTTCAAGTTTCGTCAGAAAACCGCTGTTCAGTATATCTTCTGAAGTCTGCAGATATGTACGTTTATCGTCCGGCAGGGAAACCACAACATTATATTCAGGGATATAGATCGGATATTCATTTGTAACGTCCCGGAGGAAAAAAGAAAAGGAATGGGGACCATTATAAACAGAAACTATTGTAGCTCCACTCCCATAATCGATCCGTGCATTTTTAAGTGACACTTCAATTATGTCAGATCCGGTTGAACTGAAATCGAATTTATTTCCCTTTATTTTAGCCCTTCCCCCGAGAAGTGAAATCTTTTCCAGTTCACCATTCGACACTTCAATATACCCTGAAGGTTTTTCATTCAGCCATTTGACAACTATTTTCTGATTATAATTTTCCTGGCCTGATGTTTTTAATGTGAAAGCGACTGAAAAACATAAAATCAGACAGAACCAATTTATCATTTTCATTTTCCCGGTTTTTATAAACAAGTACCCTTAATTTCAAAGGTATTATTTTTTTCTCAGGACAAGGTTGTAGGAATGATCGACCCAGGATAGTATCTCCTTATCCGGGACAGAACCATCAACAAGGATCGTATTCCAGTGTTTTTTGTTCATGTGATATCCCGGACATACCGCAGCATATTTTTCTCTCAGTTCCAGGGCATAAGTGGGGTCACATTTCAGGTTGATTTCCAGATCTCCCTCAAGATTTGCCATTGCGAATATTTTTCCGGCTACCTTGAAAACCAGAGTATCATCGTCAAAGGGGAAGCTTTCGGTAGCATCCTTTTTTGAAATACAATATTCTCTCAGGATCTCAATATTCATATTCTATTTTTTTTAACCGCAAAGGAAACAAAGGTCCCGATAGCCCCCGATAGCTATCGGGACGGGAACGCAAAGGACGCAAAGGGATACAATTTACAGAATATTCGCAGATTGGATCCGGGCTTTTCGGGATTATTTATATTGCACTCTTTTGAGCAGGTTGCTATTTAATATTATCTCATTAACAGTCTGATAGCTTTTTCCTTGAAGCTGGTGTATGGCGGGTAACGGACGAAAATGTCCACCATATTTGATTTATACAATACTGTCCTCATATTTGAGAAAGTTTCAAATGAGTGTCTTCCGTGGTATCTGCCCATACCGCTTGGTCCGATTCCGCCAAAAGGCAGATATGGAGAGGCGATCTGCATCACAGTATCATTGACTGCAGCAGACCCGCTTTGAGTTCTGGCCAGGAACTCCCGTGCAAGATTTTTACTTTCTGTAAAAATATATGCAGCCAGCGGTTTCGAGTGCCTGTTAATGACCGGGAAGATCTCACTGAAATCCCTGTAAGTGATCACAGGAAGTACAGGGCCAAATATTTCCTCCTGCATTATTGGATCTTCCGGCCGGATATCAGTAAGTAATGTCGGAGCAACATAGCATTTATCAATAATTGTTTTGCCGCCTGTTATTACGGTTCCCGTATTTATGAACGACTCCAGTCTGGATGTTTTGTCCTTATTTATAATCCGGCAAAAATCATTACTTTCAGAAGGATCTTCACCATAAAATGATTTGAGCGTTTTTATAATAAGTTCAAGGAACTTTTCTTTTACCTTTTCATCAATCAGAAGATAATCGGGGGCTATGCATGTCTGGCCTGCATTAAGGAATTTCCCGGAAGCTATCCTTCTTGCAGCATTTTCAAGTTTTGCATCGGCAGTCACAACACAGGGATTTTTTCCACCCAGCTCGAGTGTTACCGGAGTAAGGTTTGCGGCAGCTTTTGTCATTACTTTCTTACCTACATTCGTGCTTCCTGTAAAGAAGATATAGTCAAATGAATAGTTCAGTAAATAATCGCTGAGAGAATGTTCGCCTTTTATCAGGGTAATGAGCTCCTTCGGAAAGTGCCCCAGGATTTTTGAAATTACTTCTAAAGTATTTGAAACTTTTTGTGAGACTTTCAGAATGACAACATTGCCGGCTGCAAGAGCGCTCATAGCAGGTATTATCGAAAGCTGAAAAGGATAATTCCAGGGAGATAAGATCAATACCTGTCCGTATGGCTGATATTCTATGTATCCTTTTGAAATAAAATTAGCGGCAGAAGTTCTGACCCTTAGCCGGTGTGACCATTTTCTGAGATTCCTGATCATCATATTAAGTTCAGAAATTACGAATCTCGATTCCGTTGCAAGAACTTCAAAATATGGCTTCTGAAAATCATTGTTCAGGGCTTCACTCAATTCTTTTTCATAGCTGAAGATCAATGATCTCAGTTTTTTAAGGTTCTCAAGCCGGTAATTGATATCAAGGGTTTTACCTGATTCAAAAAACTTCTTCTGGTTCTGAAGTATTTGTTCTACCTCTTCTTTTATCATACTGCTTACAGAAAATATATTTTAAAAAGATATAAAGATAAAAAGTATGGTGACTTTTTGAGGATCATATTAACCTGAGACTGTTATCCGGTTCAATAAAAAATATTACGTTTACATAAACCAAAAATCTTAAATGATATGAAAACAAAGATCCTTGTAACATCAATAATCCTTTTAATAATGGTTGCATGTAAACCTAAAACTACCGGACAGACCGAGCAATCAGCCACTGCTGTTCAGACAACTGAATATCAGAAAATGATAACAGCCAGGGTGTTTATAAAGCCGGGCAAAGAGGCTGATTTTATTTCGGCAGCAAAAATGATTATTGAAAATTCAAATAAGGAAGAAGGTTGTCTGGGATATATGCTCTACCAGGATCCGTATGAACTTACCAATTTCATTTTTGTTGAGAAATATGTAAACCAGGCTGCAATTGATTTCCATTTCGGCACCTCATATTTTAAGGAATTCGGCACGTTGATTTCAGATATGACAAGCAATCCGATGGAGATCAAAATTTATGATATAACCGCGGAAAAGTAACAATACTTCTTTTTATATCACTGTTATCAGATTAAATACAGGTCGCTCCCCGCTCTGGCGAATAGCCGTCAACTTAACGGAGTTTTGTGTATAAAAGTTTCCCCTCCTTTTTTTAAGGAGGGGTGGCCGGGATTGCTGATTTTGAAATTTTTACAATCCTGCTTTCCCGGCCGGGGTGGTTGAACTTTGTTGTCTTCTGAACTTTCTTCCTTCAGGATTTTTTGACTCTAAGTGATTCCATAAAGCGGATTCTGCAGAAGTGAAATTTTTTCTCAGAATTTAAATAACCACCCCAGCCAGACAATTTATATTCCTACAAGTCCGACGATTTTAGCGTCTGGCCACCCCTCCTTTAAAAAAGGAGGGGAAAGTTTTGTTCCCAAGTTTTCCTAAGGTTGACGGCTATGCGCTCTGGCGGGACAGGCTCTATGGAGTTTAGCTTTTTCTAGTCCCATTAGGGACGACCTGTTTGTAGAAATTAGGCATAAATAAAAATGTAAGCCCCATCGGGGCGACCTGTATTTAATGTCAATAATATCAATGATTTAATTCTCACTAAACAAATTTAGTCGGACACTAATGATTTAATATTAAGAAAGATCTTTATATCGTTACAAAATTCCTGAAGATTACAGTTCCTGAGGCTTGTCGTGTTTTATGAAAGTATTGTTATCCAGATCCCTGAATGCTTCTTCCAGTTCTTCCTGAGTGTTCATAACAATGGGGCCGCCCCATGCCACAGGTTCCCGGAGCGGTCTGGCTGCTATCAGAAAGAATCTTGCTCCTCCGGGACCGGCTTTGACTCTCACTTCATCAAAATCAGATCTTTCTGCAGATGATGAAGCCATCAGTATGGCGCATGCCTTTTCCTCAAACTTTGATAATTCTTCATCAGCATCAAGAGTTCCGTCAATAAGATAAAGAAACATTGTCTGGTCATTTGAAGTTTCGTTATATGTCCAGATACTATCCGGTTTCAGATTAACATCCAGATACTGAACTTTCACATATTCTCCTTTTACGGCTCCGGTATTGTTTTTATACATGCCCGACAGGACTCTGACTGTTGCATTTTCTTTTTCGACAACCCGAGCATTTTCTTTCAGACATTTTCGGGCATGTTAAACGGTTTTCTTCCGCCGCCTGGTCTGGAGAGATAGGAATCTGCATCGGAGTCGTTGATAAACTTCTCGGTTTTTCCGTCAAATACAAGTTTCCTTCCCGTACGGTAGGCAATATTCCCCAGGTGCATCATGGCTGTTGAAAGATAACCTTCTTCGATCTCAGCGATCAGATCTTTATTATTCCTGGTTTTTACACAGTCGACAAAATTCTGGAAATGGAAGTCAATCCCTGCTTTGGTGATTTCATCATATCTGGGATCAGGTTCAAGATCTGCCTGTGTGACTGTTATTGTAGCTTTATTCGACCTGTCCTGCCGGGCTCCGGTGCTGAATGCCGCTGTGCCTGTCTGACCGGCGACTGCTGCAGCTTCATTGCCTGACTGGAATACCTGGAATGTATTGCCAACAGTACAGGCATAACCTTTGGTGCCAAGCCAGAGAATACCCCAGGGATCATCCGGTGTGGGAAGGCTTCTTACTTCAAGTTCCAGGATTGCTCCGTTAGCATATTCGAAAGTCGCAACCTGCAGGTTGGGAACATCCTGGTCCGATTCATTTGCATAAGCA
>JAKLFN010000085.1 GCA_022711195.1 Bacteroidota bacterium | reverse complement strand
TAACAAAAGCTTATATTGATATAAGGGAGACTCCTTCTGACGATAACCTCCTGATGATCTGGGAACTGAAAAACAGGGTCTATGCTGAAAAGCTTTTCCTTGACCACTTTAACACTCATGCTTCAGCAGAAAACATACAATATTTCCAGCCCGACGACCAGGTAAAAGTCCCTGTTTACCTGAACCCTTTCAGAGGACTTAACGGAATCCTGCTGCCGGGGTTTTCGGGGTATGTTAATGATTCGTGGTTAACTTTCTACGACAACTTCATGATCACCGGCGGATCATACGCCACAATTGCAAGATTGCTGTATGATAACCTGCTGAACAAAACTCTGTACAATGATCTTACATTCAGGGATTTCGAGAGTACAATGCCAAGTATTGCAGGCTATTACATTTACCTGGTTCCTTCCAGGGCACTTGATTATTTTGGCCGCTGGCTCGATGCTGATCTGCTAAATGCCCTGAAAAGAAATATCTCGTCACTGAACAAGGTACAGGCTGCGGGCTACCAGTTTGTAACCAGCAATGAGATGCTCTACAACACATTCTCGCTGAGGTTCAAGGAAGACCCCAGGGCTGAATCCTCTACCGAGTGGGAAACATTGCTAGATACCGTCGCAGCAATCAAACCATTCTTTTTTACAAATCATATAACAGGAGCCAGGGAGATCTTCATCCAGGACCTTAAGAATAATGTATATCTGATCAATGCGGCAGGAAGAGTGCTGTGGAAAGTTCCTGTCAGAGAAAGGATTAACGGATCGGTGTATATGGTCGATTGTATGAAGAACGGGAAGTACCAGCTGCTCTTTTCCGGGAAGAATTACCTCCATCTTATCGACAGGAACGGCAATTATGTCGAACGATTTCCTGTAAAGCTGCGCTCTCCGGCCTCCGGCCCTCTTTCGCTTTTTGATTACGACAACAACCTTAACTACAGGCTCCTTATTGCCGGTGATGACAGGATTATCTATGCTTACGATATCAACGGAAACTCGGTCAGGGGGTGGAAACCTTTCAAAACAACAGGGATAGCAGAAAAAGAGATTTCGTGGATAAGGGTTTCGGGGAAGGATTATATTATTGTTTCTGACGAAACGTCGTTATATTTTCTCGACCGCACAGGCAATGTAAGGCTCACACCCAGGGAGCCTGTCACCAGGGCTGAAAATTCAGCAATACGGATTGTCTCAGGTTCAAAACCATCTGTCGCATGCTCTTCCCCTGATGGAACTATTCAGCAGATTTACTTCGACGGAAGCGTGAAAAAAACAAGCCTGGCTAAGTTCTCAGTTGACCACTCATTCGATATATTTGACGTAGACGGGAATGGTTATGGTGAATATATTTTTATTGACAGGGGGATGTTGTATCTTTACAATAATAATGGCACTGAAATGTTCACCAGAAAATTCGGATCTGAGAACCTTGGAGGTCCAATTAATTTTGTTTTTTCATCGACAGACAAAAAAATAGGTGTTTTTGATATAAACAACAACCTCATATATCTTATCGGCAAAAACGGAGAGACAATGAAAGGCTTCCCCCTGCAGGGAGCCTCAATGTTTTCAATCGGAAAACTGTCGGATAAAAACAGCTGGCATCTGATTGTCGGCGGAACCGATAGATTCCTTTATAATTACAGGCTCGATACTGAAATTAAATGACACATTCATGGCACGAAAATTTTTAATCCTGGTTTCACTGGCGATAATCCTGTTAACCTCCGGATGCATTAAGGAAACATATGAGCTTGACAAGATCTCGGGAGAAGCATCCTGGTCACCTACATTCGGAATATCAGCCGTGAAGGGAAAAATCTCTCTTCTCGATATTAAAGAGATCCCTAATGATACTGTAGTATTCGACGACGACGGGTTTATCAGGATAATAGTCAGGGAAGACTCAGTCCTCGAATTCGGGCTCGATGACTATCTCGACTTTGACGACATGGTATCGTTCAGCGAGTCGTACAGGATCGGTGAGATAGACCTTGCTCCATTCTCAGGCTCTGTCTTTCCTGTAACAACAACAGGAGAGATACCATTCCCGGTCTTTACAAATTTTGAGAATGCAACACTCAGCCAGGGGGCGCTCGATATTGTTGTGAGAAACAATACTGCCGTTACCATAACCAATATCACTATCACCATATATAATATTTCACCGCATACACCCCTGGGATCGCCTGCAATCATAAGTGCGATCAATCCGGGACAGTCAGGATCTGCAACTATTAACCTTGCCGACCTGACATTAATAAAGAACAATACTTCCGCAGGTTTTGTCATTACTGCCGGAGGCGGGCTCGTACTGAATGGATCAAACCTCGAGATACAGATGACAGGCCGGGATATGAAGGTTAAATCGGGCAGGGTTAAAATTCCGGCCCAATCTCTCCCGACTCTCGACAATGACAATACCGATACCATCGATTTTGATCCGGGAGAAGATATCAGGATAGACTCTATTGTTATGAGTACAGGCTATATCTCATATAATATAGTTAACGGAACCCCTCTGCAGTCGACAGTCTCCCTGACACTCCCGACAAGTATCCGGGGTAGTGCCCCGATCACAAAATCATTTTCCATTAATCCTTCAAATACACTTATCGACAGCTTTTCTGTTGCCGGTTCAAGAATCAGCCTGGGAAGCGTTGCAGCTCAACCATATAACAAGCTGCCTGTTGAATACCTTATCCAGATAAGTTCACAGAATAACATAGTCACTTTTAACAGTGAAGATGAGATTTCTATCGATTTCAGCATGAAAAATCCCGGTTTTGACCACGTCAAAGGGTATTTCGGAAACCAGGCGGAAACATTTGATGAAGACACCATAGACCTTGAGATAGATGAGATTCTTGACAGGATCACAGGTGATTTTTACCTTACCAATCCGTCGGTCACACTTAAGTACCGGAATTCTTTCAGCGTGCCTATCGAAGTAGACCTGCAGGCTACTGGTACGAGAAGCGGCAGAGCACCTGTTTCACTTGACCTTGATCCATTCATACTCGGGTATCCCCGTTTCCCCGCTGCACGCGATAAGGATACACTTATAAAAGTCGACAAGCAAAATTCAAATCTGGCAGGGCTGGTTTCAATGCTTCCTGAAAAGATTGTTATAAAAGGAGGTGCAGAGATGAATCCTTCACCTGTGATAAGCATGAACAATTATGTGTTCGGAGGAAGCCGTTTCATCGGCGATCTTGAAGTAGAGGTGCCGATGGAGTTCAGAATTAATAATCTGCAATTTGCCGACACTGTCGATAATTTCATGAAAAACGACGATCCCGACGAAGATTCACCATTTAATTACGAAGATTTTGAATACCTGAGAGTAGACCTTACTGTCGAAAACGGATTCCCGCTTGGAGTATCTGTAGGCATGGCACTCTATGACACCATTGCACGCGACACACTATATCCGATTATTGCTGAAAACCTTCTGGCACCTGCACTTACAGGAGCAAATGGTGCGGTAACAACACCAACAACATCAAAGACAAGCATAATAATCAGGGAGAGCTTCTGGAAATCGATCAATGATGCCCATAAGGTGATCTTTAACTTTGCCCTCAATACAACTGATAACGGATCAAAGGATGTAAAGATCTATTCCGATTACGGCATCGACTTTAAAGCAGCGCTCGTGCTGAAACCGAACCTTAAATTCAATTTAAAATAACCATACGAAAATCGCGGTATATGATCAGGAAACTAAAATATATTCTGCTCGGGCTGCTGGCCGCTGTTTCAGTGAATTCCACGGCACAGAACAGCCAGGTTCTCTACTATATGAATCTGCCTCAGAATCACATGCTTAATCCCGCCCTCAAACCATCAAATACACTGTATATTGGTTTACCGGTAATATCGGGAATCAATATCAACATAAATAATAATTTCTTCAATTTCTCGGATGTTTTTGTAAAAGGGGTGGTGCCCGATTCACTGGTAACTATCTTTCACCCCGATTATGATCCTGACGAATTCATCCGTAAGATCAAAGATGTTAATTCACTCGAACCCGAAGCAATGATCCAGCTTTTCGGGCTAGGCTTCGGGGTGGGGAAGGACCTTTATATATCTCTTGATGTGAATGAACGTATCTCAGGAAATATTGCCCTCCCGGGAGATATATTAAGGCTTGGCTTCGAAGGCAACGAACAATTTGTCGGAAGCACCATGGACCTCTCTTCTCTCAGGGCCGATGTAAAATATTTCCGTGAAGTGGCACTGGGATTTTCTAAAAACTTTACACCCGATCTGCGTATTGGAGTCAGGGCAAAAGCCCTTTTTGGAATTGCATCCGCTTCAATCGACAACAGGTCGCTGGGAATTACAATAAATGACGAGTATCATCATACACTTAATGCCGACCTGGATGCTAATTTCAGTGCCCCGGTCGAGTTTTTCCTTTCCGGACAGAACACCGTCGACAGTGTAAAATTCGACGATTCAAGGTTTGAGGGTGCCGATAATATTATTGATTTTATGCTCGGCACAAAGAATTTTGGCCTTGGAATCGATATAGGTGCAGAATATAAGATCACTGATAAATTGAAAGTCTCTGCGGCTGTAACTGACCTTGGTTATATTAAATGGAAAAAAGATGTCACCAATCTTAAGGCAAAAAGCGAATTCGTGTTCAGCGGAGTAGATATGCTCGAAGTCTATAACGGAACAATGACTTTCGATTCCCTCGGAACAATATTTCTCGATTCCCTGAAGAACTCATTTTACCTGAACGAGACACAATCACCATTTACCAGTTACCTGCCATTTGGCTTCACGGCAGGAGGAAGCTACAACCTTACCAAAAGCTTTTCGGTAGGACTGCTCTCCTATACAAAATTTATAGGCTCACAAATCAGGGAGGCCCTTACATTGTCTGCAAACCTGAATGTACGAAATGTATTCTCGGCAACGGTTGCCTATACTGCCATGAACCACAGGTATGACAACCTGGGATTCGGACTTGCCTTTAAACCAGGGTGCTTCCAGTTCTACCTGCTGGCCGACAGGATCCCCGTAACATGGAACAAAATTGTGTCCGAGGGAAGTACCATCCCTATGCCTGTGAGCTGGAATACTGTTCATCTGCGCTTAGGCATGAACCTCGCTTTTGGCAACAGGGTTGAAAAGAAAAGCGATAAGCCGATGGTAATGATCCAGGAGGGTATACCTTCAAAAAAGAAGAAGAAATAAGGGATTCTGGTATTGATCCTATTTTGCAGATGCCCGAAGCTGTTTTGCCAGTGAATTGGCAAAGACAAAGTCATTAAGCACCTCATTATCTGAGCTCAGTATCTCTTTGTTGCTGCCTTCCCAGCATATCTTTCCCTCATTGATAAAGACGATCTTTTCGCCAATCTCCATCACTGAGTTCATATCATGAGTATTAACAATAGTGGTCATCGAATACTCCTCGGTGATCTCCTTTATCAGGTCATCGATCAGTATCGCAGTCAGCGGATCGAGACCTGAGTTTGGCTCATCACAAAAAAGATATTTCGGATTCAGAGCGATAGCACGGGCTATTGCAACCCTTTTCTTCATTCCTCCCGATAATTCAGCAGGGAACAGCTTATTGGAGTTGAGAATATTTACTCTCTTAAGGCAGAAGTTGACCCTTTCGGTTTTTTCCTCCATGCTCAGGCCTGTGAACATATCGAGAGGAAACCTGACATTCTGCTCTGTAGTCATAGAGTCGAATAATGCACTTCCCTGGAACAGCATACCCATCTGTTTACGGATCTCTTTTTTCCCGGTAAAGTCAAGGTTATTGAAAAGAAGGTCTTCAAACCATATCTCTCCCTGGTCAACATTATGCAGCCCGACTATTGTCTTCAGGAGCACAGTCTTTCCCGAACCGCTTCGTCCTATTATAAGATTTGTCTTTCCCGGTTCAAAAGTTACAGAGACATCATCGAGCACCTTTTTGCCGTTAAAGGCTTTTTCTATGTTCTTGACTGTTATCATGAAAGAAGGAGCTGTGTAAGAATAACATTGAATATCAGGATAAGTATGCTGCTGAAAACAACAGCTTTCGTACTTGCACGGCCTACCTCAAGGGAGCCTCCTGTGACATAATACCCCTGAAATGCTGAAACAGTTGTGATAATAAAAGCAAAGAAGAGGGTCTTGATGATCGAATATGTTATATAATAAGGTATAAATGCATATTGAATGCCATAAATAAAATCTTCAGGGGTTATTACGCCTGCCATCGATCCTGCCATTCCTCCACCGATTATCCCGACGGTAATGCTTAATAAGGTAAGGATTGGGTTGAAAACAAGAGTAGCGATAATTTTTGGCAGTATCAGGTAGCTGGCCGAGTTAACTCCCATGATCTCAAGTGCATCGATCTGTTCAGTGATACGCATGGTCCCTATTTCTGATGCAATATTTGAACCTACTTTACCTGCAAGAATGAGAGCCGAAATAGTCGATGAAAATTCAAGTATGATTGAATCACGGCATCCCAGGCCGATAAGATATGTCGGGTATATCGGATTCTCAGTGTTATATGCTGTCTGCAGGGTAATGGCCGATCCCATAAAGAAAGAGATAATGGAAATGATACCCACGGAATTAAAACCAAGGAAAACCATCTCATGCATCGTCTGCTTATAGTAGATCGAAGCTTTTTCAGGTTTGGAGAAAACCTTTTTCAGCAGCAGAAAATATAGTCCCAGTTGTTCAAGAAATCTCATTGTACTGCGTTAAAAGCAAGGGATAAAATTACAAATATTTACCATATTTACCCTTCACCCTGCTTAAAAGAGGATAGATAATATGTTATATATTTGTAGACCCGTAATTTTAAAGAGAAATACATGGACAACAGATATGTAATAATCATGGCAGGCGGTGTTGGAAGCCGCTTCTGGCCTCTCAGCCGCCGGGAAAATCCAAAACAGTTCCTCGATATACTTGGTACGGGTGAGACACTGATCCAACAGACATACAGACGATTTAAATCGGTGTGCAATGAAAAGAACATTTTTGTTGTAACAAGTTCTGAGCATAAAGATCTTGTCGTAAAGCAGCTTGATATAAATCCCGGCAATGTTCTTGCAGAGCCCTTCCGCCGGAACACTGCTCCATGCCTCGCATACGGAACATTCAGGATATTTAAAGAAAATCCCGATGCCCTCATTACTGTAACACCTGCTGACCACCTGATCATTAAAGAAGACAAATTCTGTGATACCATAAGGGAGAGCTTCGAATTTGTCAAAGATCATGATGCCCTGCTTACCCTTGGAATAAAACCCAACCGGCCCGAAACCGGTTATGGATATATCCAGGCCGACAGGAAGAAACCGGTGAAAGGCTATGATAACCTGTTGAAAGTAAAGACATTCACCGAGAAGCCTGACATAGAACTGGCTAAGCTGTTCATCCAGAGCGGTGATTTTTACTGGAACTCGGGAATATTTATCTGGAATGCCAGAACAATACTTGAAGCATTTAAAAAGCACCTTCCTGATATGTTTACTGCCTTTGATGAAGGGAGTAAACTGTTTGGAACACGCCAGGAAAAGAGCTTTATCGGACGAACATATACTGAATGCAGAAGCATCTCGATCGATTATGGAATAATGGAAAAGGCCGATAATGTATATGTTATCTGCACCGATATCGGATGGTCTGACCTGGGGACATGGAGCTCGCTATATGAACATTCGGCACACGATAAGAAAGGAAACTCAACTGTACAGGGGAATGTTTTTTCGTATGATAACCAGGGAAACATCTTCAATATATCACCTCGGAAAGTAGCCGTGATCCAGGGTCTTAAAGATTATATTGTGGTTGACTCTGACGACGTCCTGCTCATTGTCAGGAAAGAAGAAGAACAAAACATAAAGAATTACCTCGAGGACGTAAAAAACGAGACAAAGGAAAAGTACCTGTAAGGGTTTCAGAGATAAAACGGGGCTGTCTCAAAAATCTGAAAACCGCCCTCTGCCCTCCTGCACCGCTAAAGCTGCGGGGGACTAGATCTAAAGGGGGTTCTCTAAGATACAGAATCAGTAAGTCCCCTTCAGGGGATTTAGGGGTAGATAAAAAAAAGAGGCTTTTGATAAAGCCTCTTTTTCTTTAAAATATCTGTTAATATTCCCAGAGGTCGTGTTCAAAATTCTGGAGCTCTGTTTTAATCCTTTCGGCTTCAAACAGGGCAGGTTTCCCTACGAGGTACCTGTTTATAAGCCTGTCGTCATATTCGTTTGATTCACCAACTATATTACCGCTGAACCTTCTCTGCATAAAGAGGTCGTCGAACGAAATTCTCTGGGCATCATTGTTTGCTGAGAAAACCTCATATTTTGCAAGGACATCCCTTATCTCATCGAATTTAATCCAGCATACCTCCTTCTTGTCGAGGGCATTGGCTTCATTTGTTCCAACCCAGAGAGGCTGAATACCAATTATCCTTACTGAGAGCTGTGACAGTTTCTTATCGAAATACCACTCTTCGTAGAGTACGAGGTTTTTCACAAGGTCTCTCTTGCCGGGTTCCATAATAACGGTGTCTTTAAAAGAACTTCCATCTCCAATAGGTTTCTGGATATGTGTTTCGCCGCCGCCGATACTTTTTTCAATATCCTGGTATGTGGTAGGAACAAAAGAGTTATCATAAGCTGTTATATTTCCTTTCTCTATCTCATCGAAGAGGATATTTATAAAGCTTCTTCT